>NZ_JBMDKO010000018.1:0-109302 GCF_057809755.1 Pseudomonas sp. FG13 | reverse complement strand
TACCTGTGGGAGCATAGCTTGCTCGCGATCCAGACACCTCAGCGCTCAAGACCGCGTTGAATTCATCGCGGGCAGGCCTTGCTCCCACACAACACTGCCAGGAAATTATCCCGCGCCACCTTCCTCGCTACCTCTTCGGGCAAGGCATCGAGAAACGGATCGAAGCCGTGCAGCTCCTTCCCCAGTTTGCCGAAACGTCCGACCACATCCGACCCCACCATGAAGCGCTCCGGAAAGCGCTCCACCAGCCTTACCCACTCCGGCCGAGGCGTGCCCGCTTCGTCGAGCAAATAGGGCGTGAGCAGGCTCCAGGACAGATCTATGTACAGATTGGGGTAGGCCTCGAGCAGCCGGGTCAGGGTTGGCAGCAGGAAATCCAATCGGGTCTGATGCCGATGAATCTCCATGCTGGTGCCGGCGTGGGCCCAGATGAAGCGGGTGTGCGGGTGCCTGCGCAACGATTCTTCGATTTCTGGCAGGTAAAGCGGATTCTTCTCACGCTTGGAGGTGATGTTGGAATGCAGCATTACCGGCAGGTCGTGCTCGGCCGCCAAGTGATAGATCATCGTCATGGCTTCGTTGTTGGCGCGCGGGGTGTCGCCCGAGGTCAGCGCCGTGAGGTCATCATGACGGGTGAAGACTTCACCGATGCCTTGCCACAACCCCGGGTACAGATCGAGCATGCGCTGGACATGGGCGGCGGAGTTCTTGTCATTGGGGTTGAAACCCGACAGGAACGGATGAAAGTGCCGGCGTTGCTCGGTGGTCAACTTGCTCACCGCCGCCGCGACAATCCCATCGGTGGCGCTGTACCAATAGGCATCCGCATCGTCACCGGCGTAATAACGTGGACGCTTGGGCTCGTCCTCGTGCCATTTCTTGGCGACCGGGATACCTGCAATCATCACATGCTCGATGCGATTGTCGGCCATCGCCTGGAGCAGCTTGGGCATGCCGGCGGTTTCCTGAAAGAAATCGACGTAATGCAGGTGCGCATCGCTGTAGGCATATTCGCGGGCCATGGCGGCACTGCTCGAAGCGATCAGCAACCAGGCGAAGATCAGACGGGTCAATGGGTCATCTCCAAGGGCCATGAGCAGCATAGACCCCACCCTTCCCACCCAGGTTCAAGTCGCCCGTGCCGCCAACCGCGACGGCGGGTTATGCTCGCCGCATCCGTTGTTCAATCCGGGAGACACCATGACCCTGCCCCTGACCGTTCGCCCCCGCGCAGAAGATGTCGAAGGCCAGCCGATTCTTCGCCCGCTGCCGTCCGCCAAGTGCCGCAGCGTGGGACCTTTCGTGTTTTTCGACCATATGCTGCAGACCACCTACCCGGCCGGCAAAGGGATGAATATCCGCCAGCATCCCCACATCGGGCTCTCCACCCTCACCTACCTGTTCGAAGGAAAAATCCAACACAAGGACAGCCTGGGCTCGGACCAGGTGGTCGAGGCCGGGGATGTCAGTTGGATGACCGCTGGCAGCGCCATAGCCCATGTCGAGCGCACGCCGGCCGCGCAACTGGGCAGCGATTTCGTCATGCACGGCTTGCAAGTCTGGCTGGCCTCGCCCCAATCCCACGAACAAGGGCCGGGGCATTACAGCCATCACCCGGCACGCACCCTGCCGGTCAGCGACAACCTGGGCGTCGTTATCCGCATGATCGCCGGGTCAGGCTTTTGCCTGGAATCGCCAGTACCGGTGCTGTCTCCTACGCTCTATGCCGAACTCAACCTGCAAACCGCGACGACGCTGCTGATTCCCACCGAGCATGCAGAACGGGCACTGTACGTATTGAGCGGTGAAGCGCTGCTCGAAGGAGAGCCAGTGGAGCCCCATTCCCTAGTGATATTGCCGGTCGGGGAAGAGATAACGCTGTTTGCCAGCAGCGACTGCCATGCCGTGCTGTTCGGCGGCGCACCGCTGGACGGGCCGCGGCGGATGAACTGGAACTTTGTCGCCAGCGATCCGGCCCGGATCGACGAAGCCCGCCGCCGCTGGGCGGCCGGAGACTGGCCGACCGTGCCGGGGGAAAGTGAGCGGATCGAGTTGCCCTGAGTTCAGTATCGCCTGATAGATCGCCATCGCGAGCAGGCTCGCTCCCACAGGAGGGCGTCGTTCACCCATCCAATGTGGGAGCGAGCCTGCTCGCGATGACGGCAGGCCAGACAACAACAGAATCAGATCAAGCCCAACTCAGCCCGCAAACACTTCATCCAGTAAATTATGCATCGACCGGAACGCCCGCGTGGCCACCTTGGGGTTGTACATCATCTTGCCCGGTACATTGGCGTGGGGGTCGGTGAACGAATGCACCGCGCCACCGTAGCTGAGCAGCTGCCAATCGACCCCGGCGGCGTTCATTTCGTCTTCGAAGGCCGGCAGTTGTTCTTTCGGCACCAGCGGGTCTGACGCGCCGTGCATCACCAGCACCGAGCCCTTGATGTTCTGCGCATCCGCCGGGTTCGGCGTATCCAGGGTGCCATGGAACGAGATGGCGGCCTTCAGCGGCGCACCCGCGCGGGCCAGTTCCAAGGCACAGCAACCGCCGAAGCAGAAGCCGAACGTGGCGAGTCTCGCAACGTCGACCGGCGTCTCACCCTGCCCTTGCAGTTGTTCGAATGCCGCCTGCATGCGCTTGCGCAACAGAGCCCGGTCATTCTTGAGCGGCATCATCGCCGCCCCCGCCTCATCGGCATTGGTAGGGCGCACGGTCTGGCCGTACAGGTCGGCGATCAACACCACATACCCCTTGGCCGCCACCGACTTGGCGATGTCCTCGGCCCCCGCCCCAACCCCCATCCAGTTCGGCGCCATCAGCAAGCCCGGACGCGGGCCCTGCTGGGCGGCATCGAAGGCCAGGCGACTTTCGTAGGTCTGGCCGTCGATCTGATAGACCACTGAACGAACCGTAATCTGACTCATGACTGTCTCCTTTTTAATGGATACCAGAAACGAAAACCCCGCCGAAGCGGGGTTTTCCTTACCTCATCAAGCTGACAGTTCAACCAGCAGCTTGTTCAGGCGACGTACATAGGCCGCCGGGTCCTTCAGGCTGTCGCCCGCCGCCAGGGCCGCCTGGTCGAACAGGATGTGCGACAGGTCGCCGAAGCGCTCTTCGCTCTGCTCGTTGTCGAGTTTTTCCACCAGCGGGTGAGCCGGGTTGAACTCGAAAATCGGCTTGGAGTCCGGGACTTTCTGGCCGCTGGCTTCCAGGATCTGGCGCATTTGCAGGCCGAGGTCCTGTTCACCGATGGCCAGGATCGCCGGGGAATCGGTCAGGCGGTGCGAGACACGCACTTCGCTGACGGCATCGCCCAGGGCTGTCTTGATCCGCTCCACCAGGCCTTCCTTGCTCTTGGCGACTTCTTCGGCAGCTTTCTTGTCTTCTTCCGAATCCAGGTTGCCGAGGTCCAGGTCGCCACGGGCCACGTCGACGAAGCTCTTGCCGTCGAACTCGTTGAGGTAGCTCATCAGCCACTCATCGATACGGTCGGTCAGCAGCAGCACTTCGATGCCTTTCTTGCGGAAGACTTCCAGGTGCGGGCTGTTCTTGACCTGTGCATAAGTTTCACCGGTCAGGTAGTAGATCTTGTCCTGACCTTCCTTGGCGCGGGCCAGGTAATCGGCCAGACCGACGATCTGCTCGCCATCGTCACCCTGGGTCGACGCAAAGCGCAGCAGGCCGGCGATCTTCTCTTTGTTGGCGAAGTCCTCGGCCGGACCTTCTTTCATCACCTGGCCGAAGTTCTTCCAGAAGCTCTTGTATTGCTCGGGCTCGTTCTTCGCCAGTTTTTCCAGCATGTCCAGGACACGCTTGGTCAGCGCCGACTTCATGGAATCGATGATCGGATCTTTCTGCAGGATTTCCCGCGAAACGTTCAGGGACAGATCGTTGGAATCCACCACACCCTTGATGAAACGCAGGTACAGCGGCAGGAACGATTCGGCCTGGTCCATCACGAACACGCGCTGCACGTACAGCTTCAGGCCACGTGGCGCTTCACGCTGGTACAGGTCGAACGGAGCACGGGCCGGCACGTACAACAGCGAGTTGTATTCCAGCTTGCCTTCGACCTTGTTATGGCTCCAGCTCAGCGGGTTCTCGTAATCGTGGGCGATGTGCTTGTAGAACTCCTGGTATTCCTCGTCCTTCACCTCGGTGCGTGGCCGAGTCCACAGGGCGCTGGCGCGGTTGACGGTTTCCCATTCCACTTCAGGCTTTTCTTCGCCTTCAGCGGCGGTGACTTCCTTCGGCAGCTCGATCGGCAACGCGATATGGTCGGAGTACTTCTTGATGATGTTGCGCAGGCGCCAGCCATCGGCGAATTCGTCCTCACCGGACTTGAGGTGCAGCACGATGCGGGTGCCGCGATCAGCCTTGTCGACGGTGGCGACTTCGAACTCGCCCTCGCCCTTGGACGACCAATGCACGCCTTCGCTCGCAGCGAGGCCGGCACGGCGGCTGAATACTTCGACCTGCTCGGCGACGATGAACGCGGAATAGAAGCCGACGCCGAACTGACCGATCAGGTGGGAATCCTTCTTCTGGTCGCCCGACAGGTTTTTCATGAAATCGGCAGTGCCGGACTTGGCGATGGTGCCCAGGTGCGTGATCACCTCTTCGCGGCTCATGCCGATACCGTTGTCTTCGAGGGTGACGGTCTTGGCGTCCTTGTCGAAGCTCACACGGATTTTCAGTTCAGCGCCGCCTTCCAGCAATTCTGGCTTGGACAGGGCTTCGAAACGCAATTTGTCGACAGCGTCGGAGGCGTTTGAAATCAGCTCGCGAAGGAAAATTTCCTTATTCGAATACAGCGAGTGAATCATCAGGTGCAGCAGTTGCTTTACCTCGGTCTGGAAGCCCAGGGTTTCCTTTTGAGTTTCCACGCTCATGGTCATCAAACTCCAAGTGGATGGTGGTGTCCGCCTCGCTGAGATGGCGGCGGGATGTCCTCAAGGTGGGGGCAGCGATGGGGATTTCAAGGGTGGTCCGGCTTTGCAGGCTCCTGGATCTTGAAATGCGCCCGTGCGGTTGCGATCGGCTCGGCTTCCACGTCTTGCCAGGCAGTGACGGCAACGTTGGCCACCCGCCGGCCCTGGCGCCAGACCTGGCACCTGGCATAGGTGTCGCGAAATTGCCCGGCGCGCAGGTAATCCAAGGAGAAATCGATGATCTTCGGCACACCCGGCGCGCGAGTGACGATCAACAGATGGACGGCTGCCGCCAGCTCCATGAAGCCGGCAATGACGCCGCCATGGATCGCCGGCAGTAAAGGGTTACCAATATTGTCCTTGTTGGCCGGCAGACGAAAGAGCAGGTCATCGCCCTGGCGCACGCATTCGACGCCGATGAGCTGGGCATAGGGGATCGCGGCGAGCAGCCGCGCATGATCGCCCTGCTCGCAGGCCTGGCGCAGGTGTTCCCGGGTAATGTTGGTCATGGCGTGTTCCTGGCAGTCATCGGGCCGCCTTTCGTCAGCCCCCTGGCGTGCTGGCCCAGGCGCATGAACGTACCCACCACATGGGCGATGGGCTGATCGGGATCGTCCTGATAGGCGAAACCACGGGTGAAAATCACGTCCGGCGTCACCCGATAGCATTGCGCGAAACCATAGACATCCTTGTTCGGCTCGGCGGCGTGCATGTAGTCGATGCGCAGGTCCAGGGTCGGACAGACCTCGAACTCAGGCAGCACGCAGAGGGTCGACATGCCGCAGGCGGTGTCCATCAATGAGGTCAACGCCCCGCCATGAAGGACACCGGTAAGCGGGTTGCCCACGATCCGGGGGCTGAAAGGCAGCACCAGGGTCAAGCCTTCGTGGCTGGCGCTGTGCAACTTCAGGCCCAGCACCTGGCAATGTCTCAGCGCGGACAGGAAACGCGTGGCGCGCTCAAAAACGGGGTCTTCGGCCATGGGTTCAATGCTCTTGTCAGTAACGAGGCGTGATAACAGGCGCGACTCATAAAGTTCCATTGCATAGCAAAGTTATATATCTGTCGCAAAAGAGGAACTTAACCCGAGGGGGATTGCTCAAACGGCCAGTAGTTATATCCATAAGGAGAAACACCCCATGCGTAAGACTTTAGCTATTGCCTTGATGTTGGCCGCCTCCCTCGGTCTCGCTGCCTGCGATAAGAAATCCGAGGACAAAGCTCAAGATGCCAACCAACATGCTGAGCAAGCTCAGCAGGACATGAACAAAGCACAGGATAAAGTGAACGACGCGGCGAAAGAAAACGCCGAAGCCGCCAAAGATCAGGCTGAAGCGAACAAAGCCGCTGCTCAGGAACAAGCTCCTGCCACAGCGCCTAAAACCAACTGATCGGTTTTAGCGGCAAAAGAAAACCCGCCAAGTGCGGGTTTTCTTTTGCCTGCGATTTATCCGGCCGTTGTCATGCCGCGTCCTTGACGACTTCCGGTGCCGGTACTTCCGTCGGCGTATAGACCATGACGTCCAGCACATCGGAATGAAACTCGCGCTGATAGAGCACGAACACCACGCCGGCACTCATCAACATGAATAACCAGGGGCTGACGAACCACGCCAACATGGTCATGCCGAAGTAATAAGAACGCAGGCCGAAGTTGAACTGGTTGGCGGCCATCGAGATAACTCGCGCGGCCCGCAGTGCAAAGGCCTTGCGTTCCTGCTCCGAGACATGGCGTTCGCCGATCATCGGTGCCGAGCCCACCAGGACCGCCGCGAAGTTGTATTGACGCATGCACCAGCTGAACGTGAAGAACGCGTACACGAACACCAACGCCAGGCACAGCAGCTTGACTTCGGCCATGCCCTGGGAAGCCTGCTGCACCAGCGGCAGGTCCGCCAGCAAGGACACCGCCCGGTCGGATGCGCCGAGTACCGTCAGGATGCCGGCCAGGATGATCAACGTGCTGGAGGCAAAGAATGATGCGTTACGCTCCAGGTTACCGATCACGCTGGCGTCGGCGATACGGTTCTCGCGCAGCAGCATGCGACGCATCCAGTCTTCACGATACAGGTGCATCACGCTGGCCAGACAGGCCGTATCACGGGCCTTCCACGTGGCATAACGGGTATAGCCGCCCCAGCAGACGATGAACCAGACAGCGGCCAGGAGATGGATCAGGTTGACTTGGATGAATGACATGCAATTCCTTGTATAAAAAGAACATGGTGCAGTTGCTGCGCCTCCTGTGGGAGCGAGCCTGCTCGCGATTGCGATTGATCAGCTATCCATTCATTGGCTGACTTACCGCTATCGCAAGCAGGCTCGCTCCCACAGGAAAACTTCATTTGTGCAGGACACTGCTTCGACGTTAGCCCAAGGAAAAAGACACCGCTGCATAAAAAAATGCCCCGTATCGATTGATACGGGGCATTTCGGTTAGCGAGAACGGCTGTAGATGCTTAAGCCAGTGCTTCGCTGCGCTTGCCCAGCAGGCGATCACACACCACGGCCACGACCAGGGTCATGACCGACGGCACCAGCCAGGCCAGCCCCTGCTCGCTCAGCGGCAGATGAGCCAGTTGCGCCGGCATCCAGTCTGCCAGCCCTGCTCCCTTGAGCGCGTCGACCAGGCCAAACAGGAACGACACCAGCATCACCGGGCCGACGATGCGCCCCTGTTCGTGCCAGAAGTCCTTGCAGAAGCTCAGGGCCACCAGGGCGATGCACGGTGGATAGATGGCGGTCAGCACCGGAATCGAGAAGGCGATCAGCTTGGTCAGGCCGAGGTTGGACACCAGCAACGAAAACGCCGCCAGGATCACCACCAGCGTCTTGTAGGACAGCGGCAGGACGCGACTGAAGTATTCGGCACAGGCACAGGTCAGGCCCACCGCGGTCACCAGGCAGGCCAGGGAGATCAGTACGGCGAGGAAACCGCTGCCCAGGCTGCCGAAGGTGTGTTGCACGTAGGCATGCAGCACGGCAGCGCCGTTGGTGGCACCCAGCGCCACTTCGTGGCTGCCCGAACCCAGGCGGAACAGGCTGATATAGACCAGCGCCAGGCCGAGCCCGGCGATCAACCCGGCAATGATTGCGTAACGGGTGATCAAGGCCGGCGATTCGACGCCTCGGGAGCGGATCGCGTTGACGATGACGATGCCGAACACCAGGGCACCGAGGGTATCCATGGTCAGGTAGCCGTTGATGAAACCCTGGGAGAACGGTGCCGCGACATACTCCGGCGTGGCCACGCCGATACCACCGGCGGGCAAGGCAAACGCTGCGATCCCCAACACGGCCAGGGCAATGATCTTCAGCGGCGCGAGGAACCGTCCAACGGTATCCAGCAGCCGACCCGGGTAGAGCGAGATGAAGAACACCACCAGGAAATACACCGCGCTGTAGAGGAACAGCGCCAGCGGGCTTTCGCCGGTCAGCGGCGCCAGGCCGACTTCGAACGAGACGGTGGCGGTACGCGGCGTGGCGAACAGCGGGCCGACGGCCAGGTAGCAGACCGCGGCCAGCAGACCGCCGGCGATCTTGCCGATGGGGCTGCTCAAGGCATCCATCGCCCCGCCGACCTTCGCCAGGGCGACCACGGTGACCACCGGCAGCCCGACCGCCGTGATCAGAAAGCCCAGCGCCGCCATCCAGACATGAGGCCCGGACTGCAAACCGACGATAGGCGGGAAGATGATGTTGCCGGCCCCGACGAACAGGGCAAATGTCATGAAACCAAGCGCCAGGATGTCCTGGCCTTTCAACACTTTCATTAAGGAAACCACACTACTGAATCGGAATTTAGAGAGGGATTTCCCCGAGGGTAGAGGGAAATGCTGCCGATCCGTATGGGACCGACCCGTTTAGCGCGGCGCTTCCTTGTGGGCAGCGGTCGCAAAATGGCTGCTAGCCTAACCAATCTGGAGCACAAACGCACTGTTACAGGGCAAACTATCCGATACACGACGTTTCTGTGTCGCGTTTACATATCTATTTTTCCCCCATAACCTCCCTGGTGGACAGCGGATGACCTGTGGCGAGGAGATTTATCTGTGGGAGCAAGGCTTGCCCGCGACGAAGACGGCTCGGTGCCTGCGAAAACGAGGCGCCTGCATCGCGGGCAAGCCTTGCTCCCACACTTGCTTCCACGCTGCTTCCACACAAGTACCAGAAACGACAAAGGCCACCCGAAGGTGGCCTTTGTCGCTGGAACGAAAAGGTCAGCCGAAGCTTACTTCTTCATTTCCCAGCCAGTCAGCTCGGCCAGGGCCTTGCCGATGTCTGCCAGCGAACGCACGGTTTTCACGCCTGCGTCTTGCAGTGCAGCGAACTTCTCGTCTGCAGTGCCTTTGCCGCCAGAGATGATTGCGCCAGCATGGCCCATGCGCTTGCCCGGAGGAGCAGTCACACCTGCGATGTAGGAAACAACCGGCTTGGTCACGTTTGCCTTGATGTAGGCAGCCGCTTCTTCTTCAGCCGAACCGCCGATCTCACCGATCATGACGATCGCTTCGGTCTTCGGGTCTTCCTGGAACAGCTTCAGGATGTCGATGAAGTTCGAGCCTGGGATCGGGTCACCGCCGATGCCGACGCAAGTCGACTGACCGAAACCGGCGTCAGTGGTCTGCTTCACAGCTTCGTAGGTCAGGGTGCCGGAACGGGAAACGATACCGACCTTGCCTGGCAAGTGAATGTGACCTGGCATGATGCCGATCTTGCATTCGCCTGGAGTGATCACGCCTGGGCAGTTAGGGCCGATCAGGGTGATACCCAGCTCGTCGCACTTGACCTTGGCTTCCAGCATGTCGATGGTCGGGATGCCTTCGGTGATGCACACGATCAGCTTGATGCCGCCGAACGCCGCTTCAAGGATGGAATCCTTGCAGAAAGGAGCCGGAACGTAGATCACGCTGGCGGTAGCGCCAGTGGCTGCAACAGCGTCCTTGACGGTGTTGAAGACAGGCAGGCCCAGGTGCTCGGTGCCGCCCTTGCCAGGCGTTACGCCGCCAACCATCTTGGTGCCGTATTCGATGGCTTGCTGGGTGTGGAAACTACCTTGCGAACCGGTAATACCCTGGCAGATAACCTTGGTGTCTTTATTGATCAGGACGCTCATTATTTGCCCTCCGCAGCTTTAACGACTTGTTGAGCAGCGTCGGTCAGGCTGGTAGCAGCGATGATGTTCAAACCGCTTTCTGCCAGTACTTTAGCGCCCAGCTCAGCGTTGTTGCCTTCGAGGCGAACAACAACCGGGATTTTCACGCCAACTTCTTTCACGGCGCCGATGATGCCTTCGGCAATCATGTCGCAACGAACGATGCCGCCGAAGATGTTGACCAGTACTGCAGCGACGTTGGTGTCGGACAGGATGATCTTGAACGCTTCGGTTACGCGTTCCTTGGTAGCACCACCGCCCACGTCGAGGAAGTTGGCTGGCTTGCCGCCATGCAGGTTGACGATGTCCATGGTACCCATGGCCAGGCCGGCACCGTTGACCATGCAGCCGATGTTACCTTCCAGGGCTACGTAGTTCAGTTCGAACTTGGCAGCGTGCGCTTCGCGCGGATCGTCTTGCGACGGATCGTGGAAAGTCTTCAGCTTAGGCTGACGGTACATGGCGTTGGCGTCGATGTTGATCTTGGCATCGAGGCAGTGCAGGTCGCCGTCGGCCTTGATCACCAGCGGGTTCACTTCCAGCAGTGCCAGGTCGTGGTCCTGGAACAGCTTGGCCAGACCTACGAAGATCTTGGCGAATTGAGTGACCTGCTTGCCTTCCAGACCCAGCTGGAATGCCAGTTCGCGACCCTGGAATGGCTGAGCGCCAACCAGTGGATCGATGGTGGCCTTGAGGATTTTCTCAGGGGTATCGTGAGCGATTTTCTCGATGTCCACGCCACCTTCGGTGGAAGCCATGAACACGATGCGGCGGCTCGAACGGTCAACGACAGCGCCCAGGTACAGCTCTTTAGCGATATCAGTGCACGATTCAACCAGGATCTTGGTGACTGGCTGACCATTGGCATCAGTCTGGTAAGTTACCAGACGCTTGCCCAGCCACTGCTGTGCGAAGGCCTTGGCGTCTTCTTTGCTGCGAACCAGCTTGACGCCGCCCGCTTTACCGCGACCACCGGCGTGAACCTGGGCTTTGACAACCCACTCGCTGCCGCCGATTTTGTCGCAAGCTTCTGCTGCTGCTTCCGGGGTGTCTACCGCGTAGCCTGTGGATACTGGCAGGCCGTACTCAGCGAACAGCTGCTTACCCTGATACTCGTGAAGATTCATGCTTATTACCGTCTTCGTTAGGTACTGCGCATTCGGTGCTGCACCGTTTCAGTGCCGCACCACCTGTGACTGCTGCTTGCGTAGCCTTCCGGGCAACCGGTCGAGCTACGCAAGACTGCGTCCAGCGGACATTCCGCGGTGAGTCTTGCTCGCAAGGCTCACGACGGGCCGAACCGCCGTGGTTTCTTATTATTTATTAACGCTTCTTGCGGTTGGCCACGTGGATGGCGCCGCCATTTACGGCCAGGGCCGCTTCGTGCAAGGCTTCGGACAGGGTCGGATGGGAGAAGACCATCATGCCCAGATCTTCAGCGCTGGTGCCGAATTCCATGCCGATCGCGCCTTGCTGTACCAGCTCGGCAGCGCTTGGGCCGATGACGTGAACGCCCAATACGCGATCCGTCTTGGCATCGGCGATGACTTTCACGAAACCGCCGGTATCGTTGGCTGCCATGGCACGGCCACTGGCGGCGAACGGGAAGGTGCCGACGTTAACTTCAACGCCTTCGGCTTTCAAGGCTTGCTCGGTTTTACCGACCCATGCGATTTCCGGGTGGGTGTAGATAACCGAAGGGATCAGGTCGTAGTTCATCTGGGCCTTGTGACCCTTGATGCGCTCGACCACCACGATGCCTTCTTCGGACGCCTTGTGCGCCAGCATCATGCCGCGGACCACGTCACCGATGGCGTAGACGCCCGGTACGGTGGTGGCGCAGAAATCATCAACCTGGATGAAACCGCGCTCGTCGATTTCAACACCGCTGTCGGCAGCCAGCAGGTCGGTGGTCACCGGACGACGGCCGACCGCAACGATCAGTTTGTCGAAGGTGATGGTCTGTTCGCCGTTGGCGTCGGTGTAAGTCACCACGACTTCTTCGCCGTTGACCTTCGAACCGGTCACGCGAGCGCCCAGCTTGATGTCCAGGCCCTGTTTGGTCAGGGTTTTCAGCGCTTCCTTGGAAACTGCAGTGTCAGCCGCCATCAGGAAGGTGTCGAGGGCTTCCAGTACGGTCACTTGCGCACCCAGGCGCGACCATACCGAACCCAGCTCGAGGCCGATCACGCCAGCGCCGATCACGCCCAGGCGTTTTGGCACGGTCTGGAATTCCAGGGCACCGGTGGAATCGACGATCACATTCTGGTCGACCGGAGCCGGTGGAATGTCGATCGGACGCGAGCCAGGAGCCAGGATGACGTTTTCGGCTTCGATCACTTCAACCGAGCCGTCCGGCTTGGTCACTTCGACTTTCTTGCCCAGCAGCAACTTGCCGTGGCCCTGGATCGAGGTCACGCCGTTGGCCTTGAACAGGGTGGCAACACCGCTGGTCAGGTTCTTCACGATGTTGGCCTTGCGACCGACCATCGCCGGTACATCCATGCTCACGCCGGAGTGGCTGATACCGTGGATCTTGAAGCCGTCTTGCGCTTCGTGGAACTTCCAGGAGCTGTCCAGCAGCGCCTTGGATGGAATGCAACCGACGTTCAGGCAGGTACCGCCCAGGGCCAGTTTGCCCTCTTTGTCGGTGTACTTCTCGATGCAGGCAGTAGTGAGGCCCAGTTGCGCAGCCTTGATGGCCGCTACGTAGCCACCAGGGCCCGCACCAATCACTACCACGTCGAATTTCTGAGTCATGAGTCATTCCTTCTCGAATCAAACCGGACGGTCACTTGTGGAGACCGCCGTGGGACGAAACCGGTTGTTTCAGCAAAGGGCCGATCGACAGACCGGCCCTCGCGGCGATATCAGATATCCAGCAGCAGACGAGCCGGATCTTCCAGCAGGTTCTTGATGGTCACCAGGAACGTCACGGCTTCTTTACCATCGATCAGGCGGTGATCGTAGGACAGGGCCAGGTACATCATCGGGCGAATCACAACCTGACCGTTGATCGCCATCGGACGCTGCAGAATGTTGTGCATGCCCAGGATCGCCGCTTGTGGCGGGTTGACGATCGGCGTCGACATCATCGAACCGAATGTACCACCGTTGGTGATGGTGAACGTACCGCCGGTCATCTCTTCGATGGACAGCTTGCCGTCACGGGCCTTCTTGCCGAAGGTGGCGATGCCGCCTTCGATTTCGGCCAGGCTCATCAGTTCGGCGTTACGCAGGACCGGAACCACCAGGCCACGGTCGCTGGAAACCGCAACACCGATGTCGGCATAGCCGTGGTAGACGATGTCGGAACCGTCGATCGACGCGTTGACGGCCGGGAAGCGTTTCAGCGCTTCGGTGGCAGCCTTGACGAAGAACGACATGAAGCCCAGGCGTACGCCATTGTGGGACTTCTCGAACAGGTCCTTGTACTTCGAACGCAGGGCCATGACTTCGGTCATGTCGACTTCGTTGAAGGTGGTCAGCATCGCCATGTTCGACTGGGCTTCGACCAGACGCTCGGCAACCTTGGCACGCAGGCGAGTCATCGGTACGCGTTTTTCAACGCGATCACCGGCAGCGAACACCGGTGCCGAAGCGGCCGGTGCGGCTGGCTTGGCAGGTGCGGCGGCTGGAGCGGCTTTCTTGGCGGCCACGGCGGCAACGACGTCTTCCTTGGTCACACGACCACCCTTGCCGGTGCCGGCAACGGAAGCGATGTTGATGCCGTTTTCTTCGGCGATCTTGCGGGCAGCCGGCGCAGCGACTGGATCGTCTTCGCCATCGGCAGCCGGAGCGGCGGCCTGGGCAGCGGCAGGTGCAGCAGCAGCGGCCGGAGCAGCGGCGGCAGCACCACCTTCAACGATCGAGCCCAGCACTTCGTCGGACAGAACAGTGTCGCCTTCGTTCTTGACGATCGCGCCCAGCACGCCGTCGGCGGTCGCCAGGACTTCCAGCACGACCTTGTCGGTCTCGATGTCGACGATCAGTTCGTCACGCTTGACAGCCTCGCCCGGTTTTTTGTGCCAGGTGGCAACGGTGCCATCGGCAACCGATTCCGGGAAAGTGGGGGCTTTGATCTCGATAGCCATTATCTGTGGTTCCTTAAATTCGGTTTCAGGTGCGCGAAGGCATTAAACGGTGAAGGCATCTTGCAGCAGTTGTTCCTGCTGCTCGGCGTGCATCGATGCGTAACCACAAGCAGGTGCAGCAGAAGCGTCACGACCGGCGTATTCCAGGCCCAGGGCCTTGTTATGGTTGCCGATGCTGCGACGCAGGTGATGCTGGCTGCTGTACCACGCGCCCTGGTTCATCGGTTCTTCCTGACACCACACCACGTCGGTGAGATTGGTGTAAGGCGCGATGGCCTCCATCAGGTCTTCTTCCGGGAACGGGTAAAGCTGCTCGATACGCACGATGGCGATGTCTTCGCGGCCTTCGGCACGACGTTTTTCCAGCAGGTCGTAGTAGACCTTGCCGCTGCACAGGATCAGGCGAGTCACCTTGGCCGCGTCCAGTGTATCGATCTCGGAAATAACGGTCTGGAACGAGCCTTCGGCCAGGTCCTCGAGCGTGGAGATCGCCAGCTTGTGGCGCAGCAACGACTTCGGCGTCAGCACGATCAGCGGCTTGCGCAGCGGACGGATGACCTGACGACGCAGCAGGTGATAGATCTGAGCCGGGGTCGTCGGTACGCAGACCTGGACGTTGTGCTCGGCGCACAGTTGCAGGTAACGCTCCAGACGTGCCGAGGAGTGCTCCGGCCCCTGCCCTTCATAACCGTGTGGCAGCAGCATGGTCAGGCCGCACAGACGACCCCACTTGTGCTCGCCGCTGGTGATGAACTGGTCGACCACCACCTGGGCACCGTTGGCGAAGTCGCCGAACTGGGCTTCCCAGATCACCAGCGCATTCGGCTCGGTGGTGGAGTAGCCATATTCGAACGCCAGGACGGCTTCCTCGGACAGCAGCGAATCGTACAGGTCGAAACGTGGCTGGCCTTTGTACAGGTGTTGCAGCGGGATGTAGGTGCTGGCGTCTTTCTGGTTGTGCAGCGCCGCGTGGCGGTGCGAGAAAGTGCCGCGACCTACGTCCTGGCCGGTGATGCGGATCGGGTGACCTTCGAACGCCAGGGTCGCGTACGCCATGGTTTCGGCGTAACCCCAGTTGATCGGCAGGCCGCCGGCTTGCATCTTCTGACGGTCTTCGTAGATCTTCGCGACCTGGCGCTGGACCACGAAACCTTCCGGAATTTCCAGCAGCTTGGCGGACAGTTCCTGAAGGGTCTTGAGGTCGAAACGCGTGTCGTGACGAGCGGTCCAGGCGTGGCCCAGGTATGGACGCCAGTCCACGAACAGCTCTTTGTTCGGCTCTTTGACCAGGCTTTTTACAACGTGCAGGCCATTGTCCAGGGCGTTGCGATATTCATCGACTTTTTCCTGGACGCGCTCGGCATTCAGCACGCCGCTCTGGGTCAGACGCTCGGCATACAGCTCACGGGTAGTGCGCTGCTTGGCGATCTGCTGGTACATCAGAGGCTGGGTGCCGCTTGGCTCGTCGGCTTCGTTGTGGCCGCGACGACGGTAGCAGACCAGGTCGATCACCACGTCACGCTTGTACTGCATGCGGTAGTCGATGGCCAGCTGGGTCACGAACAGCACGGCTTCCGGATCATCGCCATTCACATGGAGGATCGGCGCCTGGATCATCTTCGCCACGTCGGTCGCGTACTCGGTGGAGCGCGAGTCCAACGGGTTGCTGATGGTGAAACCAACCTGGTTGTTGATGACGATGTGCACCGTACCGCCGGTCTTGAAACCGCGGGTCTGGGACATCTGGAAGGTTTCCATGACCACGCCCTGACCGGCGAATGCCGCGTCACCGTGGATGGAGATCGGCAGTACCTTCTCGCCGGTCGGGTCGTTGCGACGATCCTGACGGGCGCGAACCGAACCTTCGACCACCGGGGAAACGATTTCCAGGTGGGACGGGTTGAACGCCATGGCCAGGTGGACTTCGCCACCGGTGGTCATCACGTTGGACGAGAAGCCCTGGTGGTATTTAACGTCACCGGAACCCAGCTCGACCTTCTTCTTGCCTTCGAACTCGTCGAACAGCTCGCGCGGGTTCTTGCCGAAGGTGTTGACCAGCACGTTGAGACGGCCACGGTGGGCCATGCCGATGACCACTTCCTTGGTGCCGTACGAACCGGAACGCTGGATCAGCTCGTCCAGCATCGGAATCAGGCTCTCGCCGCCTTCCAGGCCGAAACGCTTGGTGCCCGGGTATTTGGTGCCCAGGTACTTTTCCAGACCTTCACCGGCAGTGACGCGCTCGAGCAGGTGGCTCTTGATGTCGGCGGAGTACGTCGGACGGCCACGAACGCTTTCCAGACGCTGCTGGAACCACTGGCGTTGCTCGGAATCGGTGATGTGCGTGAACTCAGCGCCAATGGTGCGGCAATATGTCTGCTGCAACGCTTCGTGAATTTCACGTAGGCTCGCTTCCTCTTTGCCGATGAACAGGTCGCCGGCACGGAAGGTCGTATCAAGATCGGCATTGGTCAAGCCGTAGTGAGTGATCGACAGGTCTGCAGGTGCAGGACGCTGCCACAGCCCCAGCGGGTCCAGCTGGGCTGCCTGGTGGCCTCGCATCCTGTAGGCCTGGATCAGTCGCAGTACTTCAACTTGCTTCTTCTCGTGTTCGCTGCTCACGCTGCCGGCGGAGACCGGTTGAGCGCGGCGCTGGTTCTTTGCCAGCAGCACGAAATGATCGCGAATCGTCGAGTGCGAAACATCGGTGGCAGAGTTACCGTCAGCTGGCAACTTCTGAAAATAGGTGCGCCATTCTTCTGGCACAGCGTTAGGGTCGTGCAGGTAGAGCTCGTAGAGCTCTTCCACATAGGCAGCGTTACCACCGGAGAGGTGGGCACTGTTCCACATGCGCTGCATCACGCTTTCTTGCATGCTTGGTCACCCTCGATTAGGGGAACACCATCGGCGAAAACACCGAGCAAACTTGCAGAAGTCCGAGTGCAGCGACTAAAACAAGCCACTTAGGATCACGCTGATAGTCCGGGTACCAGCCCGGATGCCCCTGCTTGTCTCATTTCTTCAAAATAAGAACCGCCGCTTTGTAAGCGGCTGTTCTGGTTATGCTACGACGCGGGTTGAAGCCCGCGCCTTAGCCTCTACGGGTACAGCGGCTCTACGGGTACAGCAGCTGAATCACACGCCGCTTTGCAGCAGCATGTTACGTACGTGACCGATGGCCTTAGTCGGGTTCAGGCCTTTCGGGCAGACGTTGACGCAGTTCATGATCCCGCGGCAGCGGAATACGCTGAACGGGTCATCCAGTGCGGCCAGACGCTCGGACGTCTTGGTGTCACGGCTGTCTGCCAGGAAGCGGTACGCTTGCAGCAGGGCGGCCGGGCCCAGGAACTTGTCCGGGTTCCACCAGAAGGATGGGCACGAGGTCGAGCAGCAAGCGCACAGGATGCACTCGTACAGACCGTCGAGCTTCTCACGCTCTTCCGGGGACTGCAGACGCTCGATGGCCGGAGCCGGCGTGTCGTTCTGCAGGAATGGCTTCACCTTCTCGTATTGCTTGTAGAAGATGCTCATATCGACGACCAGGTCACGAATAACCGGCAAACCTGGCAGCGGACGAACAATCAGCTTGTTGCCCTTTACAACGGCCGACAGTGGCGTGATGCAGGCCAGGCCGTTCTTGCCGTTGATGTTCATGCCATCGGAGCCGCAAACACCCTCGCGGCAGGAACGACGATAGGAGAAACCTTCGTCCTGCTCTTTGATCAGGGCCAGCACGTCCAGCACCATCAGGTCTTTACCACCGGTATCGACCTGGAAATCCTGCATGAACGGCGCAGCGTCCTGATCAGGGTTGTAGCGATAAACACTGACTTGCAACATGGCGGTCACCCTTAATAAGTCCGGACTTTAGGTTCGAAAGTCGGAACAGTCTTCGGCGAGAAGTTCACGGCACGCTTGGCGACGCGTTTTTCACCCGGGAAGTACAGCGTGTGGCACAGCCAGTTTTCGTCGTCACGGTCTTCATAGTCTTCGCGGGCGTGGGCACCACGGGACTCTTTACGCACTTCTGCGGCGATGGCGGTAGCTTCGGCCACTTCCAGCAGGTTCTGCAGTTCCAGCGCTTCGATACGAGCGGTGTTGAACGCCTGTGACTTATCGTTGATCTTCACATTGGCAATTCGTTCACGCAGTTCTGCCAGCTGGGCAATACCCTTCTGCATGTATTCGCCGGTACGGAATACACCGAAGTAGTTCTGCATGCAGCTTTGCAGCTCGCGACGCAGGGTAGCCACGTCTTCGCCATCGGTACGGTTGTTCAGGGCGTTCAGGCGCGACAAGGCTGCATTGATGTCAGCTTCGGTAGCGTCGTCGTATTCGATGCCATCGCTCAGCGCCTTCTCCAGGTGCAGGCCAGCGGCACGACCGAAGACCACCAGGTCGAGCAGCGAGTTGCCGCCCAGACGGTTCGCACCGTGAACCGATACGCACGCCACTTCACCCACTGCGAACAGGCCAGGGATGATTTCGTCCACGCCTTCGGCGTTCTGGGTGATTGCCTGGCCATGGATGTTGGTGGGAACGCCGCCCATCATATAGTGGCAGGTTGGAACCACTGGAACCGGCGCAACGACCGGGTCGACGTGAGCGAAAGTCTTCGACAGTTCGCAGATGCCTGGCAGACGGCTGTGCAGCACTTCCTCGCCCAGGTGGTCGAGTTTGAGCATCACGTGGTCGCCATTCGGGCCACAGCCGTTACCGGCGATGATTTCCTTGACCATCGAACGCGCTACGACGTCACGACCAGCAAGGTCCTTGGCGTTCGGAGCATAACGCTCCATGAAACGCTCGCCGTGCTTGTTGATCAGGTAACCGCCTTCACCGCGGCAACCTTCGGTAACCAGTACACCGGCGCCGGCGATGCCGGTCGGGTGGAACTGCCACATTTCGATGTCTTGTACCGGCACGCCAGCACGCAGGGCCATGCCGACGCCGTCACCGGTGTTGATCAGGGCGTTGGTGGTGGAAGCATAGATACGACCTGCACCGCCGGTCGCCAGTACGGTGGCTTTCGAGCGGATGTAGGTGGTTTCGCCGGTTTCGATGCAGATCGCGATCACACCGACGAAGGCGCCGTCCTGGTTCTTCACCAGGTCTACGGCGTAGTACTCGTTCAGGAACGTGGTACCGGCTTTCAGGTTGCCCTGGTACAGGGTGTGCAGCAGCGCGTGACCGGTACGGTCGGATGCCGCGCAGGTGCGTGCAGCCTGGCCGCCCTTGCCGTAGTCCTTGGACTGACCACCGAACGGACGCTGGTAGATACGGCCGGTTTCGGTACGGGAGAACGGCAGGCCCATGTGGTCCAGCTCGAACACCGCGGCCGGGCCTTCCTGACACATGTATTCGATAGCGTCCTGGTCACCGATGTAGTCGGAACCCTTGACGGTATCGTACATGTGCCAGCGCCAGTCATCGTTCGGGTCGGCCGAAGCGATGGCGCAGGTGATGCCGCCCTGGGCGGAAACAGTGTGCGAACGGGTCGGGAAGACCTTGGTGATCACGGCAGTCTTGTGACCGCCCTGGGCCAGTTGCAGCGCTGCGCGCATGCCGGCACCGCCGCCGCCAATGATGATGGCGTCGAAAGAAATCGTTGGAATGTTAGCCATGGATCAGATACCCCAGAGAATCTGCACGCCCCAGACGAAGTAAGCGAACATCGCAACGCCGCATACTGCCTGGAAGAGGAAACGTACGGCAGTCGCCGACTTGCCCAGAGCCATCGGCGTCAGGTAGTCGGTTGCAATGGTCCACATGCCAACCCAGGCGTGAGCGCCCAGGGCAACGAGAGCCAGCAGACTGAAGATACGCATCGCATTGTGTGCGAACAGACCGTGCCATTGTTCATAGCCAATGCCAGGGTTCGCGGCGAGATAGCCGATCAGAAAGATGAAATAAGCCGCGAGAACGACAGCAGACACGCGCTGCGCCATCCAGTCATAGAGGCCCGAACGCGAAAGATTCGTAACGCTGGTTACCATATCCAAACTCCTGCCAGAACAATCAGCACCACGGAAACGGCGATGATAATTTTCGAGCCCAGGCGGCCGCCTTCCAGCGTCTCACCGATGCCCATATCCATGATCAAGTGGCGCACACCGGCAACCAAGTGATACAGCAGAGCGGACAGGAGGCCCCACGCGACGAACTTGGCCAGTGGACTGGTCAAGCATGCCTTCACCTCGACATAACCTTCCTCGGACCCCAGGGATTTGCCCAATGCATAAAGCATGATGCCAAGGCCCAGGAAGAGGATGATGCCGGAAACGCGGTGAAGAAACGATGTAACGCCGGTGATGGGGAGTTTGATGGTCCTTAGGTCTAGGTTTACAGGTCGTTGGCTTTTCACGGCTTTTTTCACACTGAAGAGCCCCTAAGAATCAGGGCAAAGTTGTTGCGGCGCGCACTGGTCAGGTGCTCACCACCCAGGGAGTGACGACCCCCAGTAAAGCAGGCCCAAAGCCCCTGGCGGTCGGCTGCCGAGTATAGACAGTTAGGTTACTAATGACAACGCGTTCACCTTCCACTGATGGCGCATTGCACAACAGCGGCAAAAGGCGTAAACGGCAGGTAATTTCGAGGAAAAAGTCCGGTTAAAGCCTTCTGGAGCAAGACTTTAGGCAAATTGACATTCGGATTTATCTCACTATAGTGGTGCGGGCCCTGCGTGGGGGGTCTGTCTGATGATTCCAAGCATTAATAGGAGGCCACATGGCTGACAAAAAAGCGCAGTTGATCATCGAGGGCGCAGCCCCCGTCGAGCTGCCCATTTTAACCGGCACCGTTGGTCCCGATGTAATCGACGTTCGCGGCCTGACGGCCACGGGCCGCTTCACCTTCGACCCAGGGTTCATGTCGACCGCTTCGTGCGAGTCGAAGATCACCTACATCGACGGCGACAACGGCATCCTGCTGCACCGCGGCTACCCGATCGAGCAACTGGCTGAAAAATCGGACTACCTGGAAACCTGCTACCTGCTGCTCAACGGCGAGCTTCCGACCGCAGAACAAAAGGCCCAGTTCGTCAGCACCGTGAAAAACCACACCATGGTTCACGAGCAGCTGAAGTCCTTCTTCAACGGCTTCCGTCGCGATGCCCACCCGATGGCCGTCATGTGCGGCGTTGTCGGCGCCCTCTCGGCCTTCTACCACGACTCCCTGGACATCAATAACCCCCAGCATCGCGAAATCTCCGCGGTCCGCCTGGTGGCGAAGATGCCGACCCTGGCGGCGATGGTCTACAAGTACTCCATGGGTCAACCCATGATGTACCCGCGCAACGACCTGTCGTACGCGGAAAACTTCCTGCACATGATGTTCAACACCCCGTGCGAGATCAAACCGATCAGCCCGGTGCTCGCCAAGGCCATGGATCGGATCTTCATCCTCCATGCCGACCACGAGCAGAACGCCTCCACGTCCACCGTGCGTCTGGCCGGCTCGTCGGGTGCCAACCCGTTCGCCTGTATCGCCGCCGGTATCGCGGCACTCTGGGGCCCGGCCCACGGCGGTGCCAACGAAGCGGTACTGACCATGCTCGATGAAATCGGCGATGTCTCGAACATCGACAAGTTCATCGCCAAGGCCAAGGACAAGAACGATCCGTTCAAGCTGATGGGCTTCGGTCACCGGGTCTACAAGAACCGCGACCCACGCGCCACCGTCATGAAGCAGACCTGCGACGAAGTGCTCAAGGAACTGGGGATCAAGAACGATCCGCAACTCGAACTGGCCATGCGCCTGGAAGAGATCGCCCTGACCGACCCGTACTTCATCGAACGCTCGCTGTACCCGAACGTCGACTTCTACTCGGGGATCATCCTCAAGGCGATCGGCATTCCAACCAGCATGTTCACCGTGATCTTCGCCCTGGCGCGGACCGTCGGCTGGATCTCCCACTGGAAGGAAATGCTCTCCAGCCCTTACAAGATCGGCCGTCCACGCCAGTTGTACACCGGCTACGAGTCGCGTGACATCACCAAGCTGGAAGATCGCAAGTAAGTCCTTGCCATAGCATCCTCCAGCTTCACTGAACGGCCCCCGCTTCTTATATACAAGAGCGGGGGCCGTTTTGCTTGAGCCCCCCTGTAGTGACCATTTTGACGCCATCGCGAGCAGGCTCGCTCCCACATTGGAATGCGGTCAGCTGTGGGAGCGAGCCTGCTCGCGATGGCACCAGACCTGATTCCCCTTTCTCCCGGGCACAAAAAAATACCCCAGCCTCTCGACCGGGGTATTTCTTCAAACGCTACGCTTGCTACTTACCGCCTCAGTGATTAACCGCCCCACTCGCCCCCAGGCCAGTCTGCGAACGCACGAACTGCGGGAAAAACAGCGCCCGCTCGTTCTCGGCTTCAGCCGACTTGTCGGTGATGGAGAAGAACCAGATACCGACGAAGGCAATGGCCATCGAGAACAGCGCAGGGTACTCATACGGGTAGATCGGCTTCTCGTGACCCATGATCTGTACCCAGATGGTTGGGCCGAGGATCATCAGGCCCACGGCGCTGACCAGGCCCAGCCAGCCGCCAATCATGGCGCCGCGGGTAGTCAGTTTCTTCCAGTACATCGAAAGCAGCAGCACCGGGAAGTTGCAGCTCGCCGCGATGGAGAACGCCAGGCCCACCATGAACGCGATGTTCTGCTTCTCGAACAGGATGCCCAGGCCGATCGCCAGCACCGCCAGAGCGATGGTGGTGATCTTCGAGACACGGATCTCATCCTTCTCGTTGGCCTTGCCTTTCTTGATCACACTGGCATACAAGTCATGGGACACCGCCGAGGCACCGGCCAGGGTCAGGCCTGCCACAACCGCCAGGATGGTGGCGAACGCCACGGCCGAGATGAAGCCCAGGAACACACTGCCACCCACAGCGTTGGCCAGGTGCACCGCCGCCATGTTGTTACCGCCCAGCAAGGCACCTGCCGCGTCCTTGAAGGCCGGGTTGGTGCTGACCAGCAGGATCGCGCCAAAGCCGATGATGAAGGTCAGGATGTAGAAGTAACCGATGAAACCAGTGGCGTACAGCACGCTCTTGCGCGCTTCCTTGGCGTCACTCACGGTGAAGAAGCGCATCAGGATGTGTGGCAGGCCAGCGGTACCGAACATCAGCGCCAGGCCCAGAGAGAAGGCCGAGACCGGATCCTTCACCAGACCGCCAGGGCTCATGATCGCCTCGCCTTTAGGGTGAACCTTGACCGCCTCGGCAAACAGCATGTTGAAGTCGAAGTTGACGTGCTTCATGACCATCAGCGCCATGAACGAAGCACCGGACAGCAACAGCACTGCCTTGATGATCTGTACCCAGGTGGTCGCCAGCATGCCGCCGAACAGCACATAAAGGCACATCAGGATACCCACCAGCACCACCGCAACGTGGTAGTCCAGGCCGAACAGCAGCTGGATCAGCTTGCCAGCGCCGACCATCTGTGCGATCAGGTAGAACGCCACCACTACCAGCGAACCGCTGGCAGACAAGGTACGGATCTGCTTTTGCCCCAGGCGATAGGACGCCACGTCGGCAAAGGTGTATTTACCCAGGTTACGCAGGCGCTCGGCGATCAGGAACAGAATGATCGGCCAGCCCACCAGGAAGCCGATGGAGTAGATCAGGCCGTCATAGCCGGAAGCGAACACCAGCGCGGAAATCCCCAGGAAGGACGCCGCGGACATGTAGTCACCGGCGATGGCCAGGCCGTTCTGGAAACCGGTGATCCGCCCACCCGCCGCATAGTAGTCGCTGGCCGACTTGCTCCGCTTGGACGCCCAGTAGGTGATGCACAGGGTCAAGCCGACAAACGCCACGAACATGATGATGGCAGAGACGTTGAGGGGCTGTTTCTCCACGGCCCCGGTCAGGGCCTCAGCCGCCCAGGCACCCGGGGCGAACGCTGCGATGCTCAATAGAGCCAGTAGACGCCGGATCATTGTTGAGCCTCCTTGAGAATCGCATTGTTCAGCTCATCGAACTCGCCGTTGGCGCGTCGCACGTAGATAGCGGTCAGGACGAACGCCGAGACAATCAGGCCGACACCGATGGGAATACCCCAGGTGATCGTCGACTCGGGCGTGATCTTGGCCCCGAGAACGTGCGGCCCGTAGGCGATCAGAAGAATGAATCCGGAGTACAGCCCTAGCATGATCGCCGAAAGAATCCAGGCGAACCTTTCTCTTTTTCTCACCAGCTCCTTGAAGCGCGGGCTGTTTTGAATCGAGAGGTAAATGCTGTCGTTCATTGTTTTTATCCTCGCAGCACAATTTAAGATGGAACGACTCTACTCTATGCGGCTCAAGGCGAGGTTCCAGACGACCTTAGTATTAGAACGACATGACGGTTTTGCCAATTTTCAGCAAAAACTATCGCCACCGCACCCTGTGGGAGCGAGCCTCTGTACTTCAGGCTTGGCCCCTTCCTGGATAGCCAGGAGCGAGCCTCTGTGGGAGCAAGGCTTGCCCGCGACGGTATCGCTCCGACATCAAGATCAACCGAGGCGCCTGCATCGCGGGCAAGCCTTGCTCCCACAGGTATGTGTGCAGGATTCGAGTATTGCGTATCGCAAAAAAAAACCGCATGACACGACGTCATGCGGTTTCTGGAGATTGTTAAATCAGGCAGATTACTTGCCAGTCCACTCCTTCACGCGGTCCGGGTGCTTGGCGACCCAGTCCTTGGCAGCAGCTTCAGGTTTGGCGCCTTCCTGGATAGCCAGCATGACTTCGCCGATTTCGTCTTTCGACGACCATTGGAATTTCTTCAGGAATTCAGCCACTTCCGGCGCCTTGGTCGCCAGTTCCTTGCTGCCGATGCTGTTCACGGTTTCAGCTGCACCATAGACGCCTTTCGGGTCTTCCAGGAAGCGCAGTTTCCACTTGGCGAACATCCAGTGCGGAACCCAACCGGTGACGGCAATGGATTCGTTCTTTTTCTCGGCACGGGTCAGCTCGGCAATCATGCCGGCGCCGGAACTGGCCTTGAGTTGATAGCCGGTCAGGTCGTAGTCCTTGATCGCCTGTTCGGTCTTGAGCATCACGCCCGAACCGGCGTCAATGCCAACAATGCGGTTCTTGAAGCTTTCATCGGTCTTCAGATCAGCCACGGACTGAGCCTTGACGTACTCGGGCACGATCAGGCCAATCTTCGCATCTTTGAAGTTGGGGCCGTAATCGACCACCTGATCCTTGTTCTTCGCCCAGTAATCGCCGTGAGTCACCGGCAACCAGGCCGAGAGCATGGCATCGAGCTTGCCGGTGGCCACGCCCTGCCACATGATCCCGGTCGCCACCGCTTGCAGTTTCACGTCATAGCCGAGCTTCTGCTGGATGACTTCCGCCGCTACGTGAGTCGTCGCGACGCTGTCGGACCAGCCGTCAACGTAGCCGATGCTCAGGGTTTTGGTTTCGGCGCTGGCCAGTGTGGAGCTGATCGCCAGTACCAGTGCGGCACCTGCGCCCATGAGTCGTCGCATCTTCATCGTGTACTTCCCCGAAAGTGCTGCGCCCGACGAATGCCGAGCGACGTCAACGTGTTGTTATGGTGCTCAGCGCCCCCATCACGCTCGCCTGCCAAGCCAGTTCGAACATCAGTGGAGTACTGATGCAACGATCATCAACCTGCGACGATCTGGAACCTGATCTGTTAGCGACATCGAAACAGCGAGGAGCGACATCAGAACGCCATCCACGACAAGTGTAGGCAACTAGCCACCAACCACCCACACCGTGTATCGTCCCGTTGCTGCCGACCCCCGACTCAAACCTGTTTCGTGCCGATCATGGCACTTGGTTTCGCTTCAGTGGTCATAGCCTGCGAACCTCATTCGGCACCATCCTCTAAGGGATCCAGTCATGCTCCGTTCCTTGCGCTTCGCTGCCCTCATCGGCGGCCTTATCCTGAGTGCGTCCGCACTGGCGGTGGACATCGACGCCGCCAGTTATGGCTACCCCTTGACCAACCCGTTCGAGGCGACCATTGCGACCACCCCGCCTGACCTGCGCCCCGAGCTGCCCTTGATCGAGGACATCAACCAGGCGGACTACAGCGTCACCCTGCGCCCGGAGCGCGAGTTCATCCTGCCGGACAACTTCTGGCCGGTGAAAAGCCTCACCTACCGCATGGCCACCCAGGACAAACCGGCCCCGCTGATCTTCCTGATCGCCGGTACCGGCGCCCGGTACGACAGCACCCTCAACGAATACCTCAAGCGCCTCTACTATAAGGCCGGCTATCACGTGGTGCAGTTGTCGTCGCCCACCAGTTTCGACTTCATGAGCTCCGCTTCGCGCTTCGCCACCCCGGGCATCACCAAGGAAGATGCCGAAGACATGTACCGGGTCATGCAAGCCGTGCGTGCGCAGCACCCCAAGGTGCCGGTGACCGAGTACTACCTCACCGGCTACAGCCTAGGCGCGCTGGACGCAGCCTTCGTCGCGCACCTGGACGAAACCCGGCGCAGCTTCAACTTCAAGAAAGTGCTGTTGCTGAACCCGCCGGTGAACCTCTATACCTCGGTCACCAACCTGGACAAACTGGTCCAGACCAAGGTCAAGGGCATCAACAGCACCACGACTTTCTATGAAGTGGTGCTGAACAAACTGACCCGCTACTTCCAGCAAAAAGGCTACATCGACCTCAACGATGCCCTCCTTTATGACTTCCAGCAGTCCAAGCAACACTTGAGCAACGAACAGATGGCGATGCTGATCGGCACGTCGTTCCGTTTCTCGGCGGCCGATATCGCCTTCACTTCGGACCTGATCAACCGTCGCGGCCTGATTACCCCGCCCAAGTTCCCGATCACCGAAAGCACCAGCCTGACGCCGTTTCTCAAGCGTGCGCTGCAATGCGATTTCGACTGCTACCTCACCGAACAAGTGATCCCGATGTGGCGCGCGCGGACCGACGGCGGCAGCCTGCTGCAACTGGTCGACCAGGTCAGCCTCTATGCCCTGAAGGATTATCTGCATGAAAGCTCGAAGATCGCCGTGATGCACAACGCCGACGACGTCATCCTCGGCCCCGGCGACCTGGGCTTCCTGCGCAAGACCTTTGGCGACCGCCTGACGGTGTATCCACTGGGCGGCCACTGCGGCAACCTCAATTACCGCGTCAACAGCGACGCCATGCTGGAGTTCTTCCGTGGCTAAATACCTCCTGCTTATCGCTGCGTTAATGGGTGCGGGCGTGGTTCACGCCGATGACAAGCCCACGGTGGATGCCGACGGCTTCAAGGAACCGCTGAGCAAACTCAAGTTCAATCCGGGCCTGGACCAGCGCGAATTCGAGCGCTCGACCCTCAACGCGCTGAACGTCTATGACCCGCTCGAGTCCTGGAACCGTCGCGTCTATCACTTCAACTACCGTTTCGACCAATGGGTATTCCTCCCCGTGGTCGATGGCTACCGCTACGTCACCCCGAGTTTCGTGCGCACCGGGGTCAGCAACTTCTTCAATAACCTGGGGGACGTGCCGAACCTGATGAACAGCCTGCTGCAATTCAAGGGCAAGCGTTCGATGGAGACCACGGCGCGGCTGTTGCTCAACACCACGATCGGCGTCGCCGGCCTGTGGGATCCCGCCACCTCCATGGGCCTGCCGCGCCAGAGCGAAGATTTCGGCCAGACCCTGGGCTTCTACGGCGTGCCCGCCGGCGCCTACTTCGTACTGCCGATCTTCGGCCCTTCCAACCTGCGGGATACTTCGGGGTTGCTGGTGGACTACACCGCCGAGTCAGCGATCAACTTCCTGAACGTCTCGGAAGTCAGCGCCAACCACCCGGAACTGCTGCTCCTGCGCGGCGTGGACAAGCGCTACCAGACCACCTTCCGCTATGGCCAACTGAACTCGCCGTTCGAGTATGAAAAGGTGCGCTACGTGTACACGGAATCGCGCAAGTTGCAGATTGCCGAGTAACAGTCGGCCAAGTGAGATCCCCTGTGGGAGCGAGCCTGCTCGCGATGAGGGCCTGACATTCAACATTTATGTTGCCTGACAGAGCGCTATCGCGAGCAGGCTCGCTCCCACAGTGGTTCCGGGTTGTCAGGTTCAGCCTTTCAGCGCCTTCCAGACCTTGCCCACCACCATCACCCCCGCCAGCACCACCGCTCCCGCGACGATCCCCGCCACCGCATTGAGCAACATCGGCACGATGAACCCGGCCCCGCCGGCACTCGCCGCCGCGGCTTCGATCCAGTGGTGCACCACCGGCACGCCATGGGTGAGGATGCCGCCGCCCACCAGGAACATCGCCGCCGTGCCGATCACCGACAGGCTTTTCATCATGTACGGCGCGGCGCGCAGGATGGCGTCACCGATGCTTCTGGCAACCTGCCCCGGCTTCTGCGTCAGCCACAGCCCCAGGTCATCGAGCTTGACGATCCCGGCCACCAAGCCGTAGACGCCGACGGTCATGACAACAGCAATGCCCGACAGCACAATCACCTGCTGGGTCAGTGGTGCATCGGCGACGGTGCCGAGGGTGATGGCGATGATCTCCGCCGACAGAATGAAATCAGTACGCACCGCGCCCTTGATCTTGTCCTTCTCAAACGCCACCAGGTCCACCGCCGGATCGGCCACGGCCTCGACCAGCTGCGTGTGCTCGGCTTGGTCCTCGGCCGGGCTGTGGAGGAACTTGTGGGCGAGTTTTTCGAACCCCTCGAAACACAGATAGGCGCCACCCACCATCAACAGCGGCGTCACCAGCCACGGCACGAAGGCACTGATAGCCAGGGCCGACGGCACCAGGATCAGCTTGTTGATGAATGAGCCCTTCGCCACGGCCCAAACCACCGGCAGCTCTCGCTCGGCCCGCACGCCGGACACTTGCTGGGCATTGAGCGCCAGATCGTCGCCAAGCACGCCGGCGGTTTTCTTCGCGGCCATCTTGGTCATCAGCGCAACATCGTCGAGCACGGTGGCGATGTCGTCGATCAATACCAGCAAACTGCTTCCAGCCATGGAGGGGCTCCTTGAATGATAATGCCGCGCAGCATACCGCGAGCCGCCGTGCCACGGGGCATTCTTGAGCGTCGCGCGAGGCCGGTGCTACCATGCGCCACCGCCAGAACAGGCAAGGAACCCCTGGGTTTATGAGCACTATCCGCGAGCGCAACAAAGAACTCATCCTGCGTGCCGCCAGCGAGGAATTTGCCGACAAGGGCTTCGCGGCGGCCAAGACCAGCGACATCGCGGCCAAGGCGGGCCTGCCCAAACCCAACGTCTACTACTATTTCAAATCCAAGGAAAACCTCTACCGCGAGGTCCTGGAAAGCATCATCGAGCCGATCCTCCAGGCCTCGACCCCCTTCAACGCCGACGGCGTGCCCGGCGAAGTGCTGAGCCATTATATCCGCTCCAAGATCCGCATTTCCCGCGACCTGCCCTTCGCCTCGAAAGTCTTCGCCAGCGAGATCATGCACGGCGCCCCCCACCTGAGCCCCGACCTGGTGGAACAGCTCAATGCCCAGGCCCGGCACAACATCGACTGTATCCAGACCTGGATCGACCGCGGCCAGATAGCCCCCATCGACCCCAACCACCTGATGTTCAGCATCTGGGCCGCCACCCAGACCTATGCCGACTTCGACTGGCAGATTACTGCCATCACCGGCAAGACGAAGCTGGATGAAGCCGATTATGAAGCGGCGGCGCAGACGATTATCCGGTTGGTGTTGAAGGGGTGTGAGTTGGATCGCCAGGCTTAGCATCGAGTCGCCTTTATGGCGAGCAGGCTCGCTCCCACAGGGTCTGGCTGTATGACTGCTTTCCTTGTGGGAGCGAGCCTGCTCGCGATGGAGGCGACTCAATTCCAAATCAGACCCAGATCGCATCCCACAGTGGATAATCGCCAAACCGCTTGACCAATCCGGCCCGCAAAGGGTTGGCCACGACATACCGCGCGAGCTTGACCAAGTCATCTTCCCGCCGCAGTGCCCGGTCATGGTATCCCTGCTGCCAAAGGCCACCTGATCTCCCAGACCTCTCGTTGACTCCCCTGACACTTAGCGATTTCACCTGACACATCAACGCCCCTAAAGACCCGCGATGCAGCTGAATTAGCCAATGAAAATGGTCGGGCATTACGACGAAAGCCAAGGAGTCTGCGATGCCACATTTCTGTATTTCCCTGAACTGCTGAATAACTATCCTGCCCAAACCATAGTCCTTGAAGACAGGTTCGCGCGCCAATGTGTTGGCTGTCAGCAGATAGATGCGATTTGGCTCTGCATATCGACCAATACGCAGGCGGTGTGAAGCTGAGCGGATAGACATTCCATTGCTTCCTTTGCAGTGAACTCCTGAAAAGGCTAGCGACAGGAATGCAAGATCATGATCAGACTTTTAGCTGGATGTGTCTGGTCGATTGCCTTCGCGAGCAAGCCCGCTCCCACAGGGGTTTCCTGTATGCATACATTTTGTATCCACCACCAACACCTGTGGGAGCGGGCTTGCTCGCGAAGGCGTTCGTCAACTCACCGCCGCATCAAGCAACCACCCCCGCATCCGCCCACAACCCCATTGCCTCCACAGCCCTGACAGCCACCTGCTCATCGACATCCGATAGATCGCCGCTGATACCAACCGCACCCAATACCTGCCCTGCCTGATCCTTGATCAATACCCCACCCGGAACCGGCACGATGCTGCCCTGCCCCAGGCTGTTCAATGCAGCGATGAAGGCGGGGCGCTGTTGGGCGTCCTGGGCCAGCAGGCGTGAGCCTTTGCCCAGGGCAATGGCGCCCCAGGCCTTGCCGATGGCGATCTGCGGACGGAGCAGGCTGGCGCCGTCTTCGCGCTGCAGGGCAATCAGGTGCCCGCCGCTGTCGAGGACCGCGACGGTCAGGGGTGCTGCGTTGATTTCACGACCCGCGACAAGGGCTTGCCCCGCCAGGTTGACGGCGACGTTCAAGGTTAGAGCGCTCATGGATGCTGTCCTTCTTTTGTTGTTGGAAAGCCTTCTGGGTTTCACCTTCAGCAAAACCTCACACAACAAATAGAACACAATACTATTTATTTTTGTATACAATAATTTCCTTAAATCGCCATACGCGACCAAAGCCCCCATGGTTATCGGCCTTCCGACGAATGAAACAGGCACTTGAGGAAAAGGATTGACCTGCACCATTCGCCGTGAATAAACTCGCCGAAAAGCCACTTGTATACAATTACAAAACGTAAGAGGCACAAAACCATGAGCAAAATGAGAGCAATCGAAGCCGCCGTTCTGGTGATGCGCCGTGAAGGCGTGGACACCGCCTTCGGTATTCCGGGTGCCGCGATCAACCCGCTGTATTCCGCCCTACAGAAAGTGGGTGGCATCGATCATGTCCTCGCGCGCCACGTTGAAGGCGCCTCGCACATGGCTGAGGGTTACACCCGCACCAAGGCTGGCAACATCGGCGTCTGCATCGGCACGTCGGGCCCGGCCGGCACCGACATGGTCACCGGGCTCTACAGCGCCTCGGCCGACTCGATCCCAATCCTGTGCATCACCGGGCAGGCTCCCCGCGCCCGCCTGCACAAGGAAGACTTCCAAGCGGTGGACATCACCAGCATCGTCAAACCGGTGACCAAGTGGGCCACCACCGTCCTGGAACCGGGCCAGGTGCCCTATGCGTTTCAGAAGGCGTTCTTTGAGATGCGCTCCGGCCGCCCCGGCCCGGTATTGATTGACCTGCCCTTCGACGTGCAGATGGCGGAAATCGAGTTCGACATCGACACCTACCAGCCGCTGCCGCTGGCCAAGCCTGCGGCCAACCGTGCGCAGGTCGAGAAAGCCCTGGCGATGCTCGATCAGGCCGAACGCCCTTTGCTCGTGGCCGGTGGCGGTATCATCAACGCCGATGCCAGCGAGCTGCTGGTGGAATTCGCCGAGCTGACCGGTATCCCGGTGATCCCCACGCTGATGGGCTGGGGCACAATTGCGGATGACCACCCGCTGATGGTCGGCATGGTCGGCCTGCAGACATCCCACCGCTACGGCAACGCGACGCTGCTCAAGTCGGACCTGGTGCTGGGTGTCGGCAACCGCTGGGCCAACCGCCACACCGGTTCGGTGGATGTCTACACCGAAGGTCGTCGGTTCATTCACGTGGACATCGAACCGACCCAGATCGGCCGCGTGTTCACCCCGGACCTGGGCATCGTCTCCGACGCCGCTTCGGCACTGACGGTGTTCATCGAAGTCGCCCGTGAATGGCAGGCCGCCGGCAAACTGAAGAACCGCAGCGCCTGGCTGCAGGACTGCCAGCAGCGCAAGGCCAGCCTGCAACGCAAGACGCATTTCGACAACGTGCCGGTCAAGCCCCAGCGCGTGTACGAAGAAATGAACCAGGTGTTCGGCAAGGACACTTGCTACGTCAGCACCATCGGCCTGTCGCAGATCGCCGGGGCGCAGTTCCTGCACGTCTACAAGCCACGCCACTGGATCAACTGCGGCCAGGCCGGTCCGTTGGGCTGGACCATTCCCGCTGCGCTGGGGGTGGTCAAGGCCGATCCGAGCCGCAAGGTCGTGGCCTTGTCGGGGGACTACGACTTCCAGTTCATGATCGAAGAACTGGCCGTGGGTGCGCAGTTCAAACTGCCGTACATGCACGTCGTGGTGAACAACTCCTACCTGGGCCTGATTCGCCAGGCACAACGCGGGTTCGACATGGACTACTGCGTACAGCTGTCCTTCGACAACCTCAACGCGCCGGAACTCAACGGCTATGGGGTGGACCACGTCGCCGTCGCCGAGGGCCTGGGTTGCAAGGCGCTGCGGGTGTTCGAACCGTCCGCCATCCAGCCGGCGTTGCGCAAGGCCCAGGAAATGATCGAGGAGTTCCGGGTGCCGGTGATCGTCGAGGTCATCCTGGAGCGGGTGACCAATATTTCCATGGGCACCGAGATCAACGCCGTCAGCGAATTCGAAGACCTGGCACTGGTGGGCAACGACGCGCCGACGGCCATTTCGTTGCTCGATTGACCCTGTGGGAGCGGGCTCGTGTGGGAGCAAGGCTTGCCCGCGATGTAGGCGCCTCGGTTCATCTTGATACCGAGGCGATGTTATCGCGGGCAAGCCTTGCTCCCACAGAGGCCCATTCTCACAACGGCTTCAGAATATTCATAGGAGACTGTCATGCCGCGTTTCGCCGCCAACCTGTCCATGCTGTTTACCGAGCAGGATTTCCTCGCCCGTTTCGAAGCGGCCGCCAAGGCCGGTTTCACGGGTGTCGAATACCTGTTCCCCTACGACTACAGCTCCGCCGAACTCAAGGCCCTGCTCGACGCCAACGGCCTGACCCAAGTGCTGTTCAACCTGCCGGCCGGTGACTGGGCCAAGGGCGAACGTGGCATTGCCTGCCTGCCGGACCGGGTCGAGGAGTTCCGCGCCGGTGTCGATCTGGCGATCGCCTACGCCCAGGTGCTGGGCAACACCCAGGTCAACTGCCTGGCCGGGATCTGCCCGCACAGTTGCGACGAAGCCCTGGTGCGCAAAACCTTCGTCGCCAACCTGAAGTACGCCGCCGAGAAGCTGCAAGCCAAGGGCATCAAGTTGGTGATGGAAGCCATCAATACCCGCGACATCCCCGGCTTCTACCTGAACAACACCGCCCAGGCACTGTCGATCCGCGAGCAGGTGGGCAGCACCAATCTGTTCCTGCAGTACGACATCTACCACATGCAGATCATGGAAGGAGACCTGGCCCGGACCCTGTCGGCGCACCTGGGCGAGATCAACCATGTGCAACTGGCGGACAACCCGGGGCGCAACGAGCCGGGCACCGGCGAGATCAACTATCGCTTCCTGTTCGAACACCTGGACCGCATCGGTTACTCCGGTTGGGTCGGCTGCGAATACAAGCCGTTGACCACCACCGAAGCAGGCCTGAACTGGCTGAAAACCCATAACGCGATCTGAAATGCACTCCTGTGGGAGCGGGCCCGTGTGGGAGCAAGGCTTGCCCGCGATGCAGGCACCTCGGTTCATCCTGGTACCGAGCCGATGTTATCGCGGGCAAGCCTTGCTCCCACAGAAGCTCGCTCCCACATAAAAGCAGTTCTTCATTTGCCTGAAGCAGCAACAAAACAAGAGGATTCTCCCATGGCTAAAATCGGATTCATCGGCACCGGCATCATGGGTCACCCCATGGCACTGAACCTGCAAAAGGCCGGGCACAGCCTGTTCCTGTCCCAACATCACGACCCGGCTCCCGCCGATCTGCTGGCCGGCGGCGCGGTGGCCCTGGCCAACCCGAAGGAAGTCGCCCAGGAAGCCGAGTTCATCATCGTCATGGTCCCGGACACGCCCCAGGTCGATGACGTGCTGTTCCGCGCCGACGGCGTCGCGGCGGGCGTGGGTTCGGGCAAGGTGGTGATCGACATGAGTTCGATCTCCCCCACCGCCACCAAGGCATTCGCAGCGAAGATCAATGAGAAAGGCGCGCAGTATCTCGATGCCCCGGTGTCCGGTGGCGAAGTCGGCGCCAAGGCCGCAACCCTGAGCATCATGGTCGGTGGTGACAGCAGCGCGTTTGAACGCGCCCTGCCGCTGTTCCAGGCCATGGGCAAGAACATCACCCTGGTGGGCGGCAACGGCGACGGCCAGACCGCCAAGGTCGCCAACCAGATCATCGTCGCGCTGAACATCCAGGCCGTGGCCGAAGCCCTGTTGTTCGCGTCGAAGAACGGCGCCGATCCGGCCAAGGTCCGCGAAGCGCTGATGGGTGGTTTTGCTTCGTCGAAGATTCTGGAAGTGCACGGCGAGCGCATGATCAAAGGCACCTTCGATCCGGGCTTCCGCATCAGCCTGCACCAGAAGGACCTGAACCTGGCCCTGCAAGGTGCACGGGAACTGAACATCAACCTGCCCAACACCGCCAACGCCCAGCAAGTGTTCAGCACCTGCGCAGCCATCGGCGGCAGTAACTGGGATCACTCGGCGCTGATCAAGGGGTTGGAACACATGGCGAATTTCTCGATTCGCGATAACTGAGCCCGGTGTTTCCCTGTGGGAGCGAGCCTGCTCGCGATGGCTGTTTCACAGTCGATAAGGCTGTGTCTGAAGCATCGCTATCGCGAGCAGGCTCGCTCCCACAGAAGATCGCATCAATCCAATAATAAGAATCGGGAGCCCGCCATGTCGGTCGATCCGCAACAATTGCTCCGCGAGCTGTTTGCCGCAGCCATCGACGCGGCCCATCCGCAGCACGTCCTTGAACAGTATCTGCCAGCCGACCGCAGCGGCCGGGTGATTGTCATCGGCGCCGGCAAGGCCGCCGCCGCGATGGCGCAGGTAGTCGAGCGTTGCTGGCAGGGCGAGGTCAGCGGCCTGGTGGTGACCCGCTACGGCCATGGCGCGCCTTGCCAGAAAATCGAGGTGGTGGAAGCCGCCCACCCCGTACCTGACGCGGCCGGCCTGGCAGTGGCCGAACGGGTGCTGGCGTTAGTCAGCAACCTGACGGAAGACGACCGGGTGATCTTCCTGTTGTCCGGCGGTGGCTCGGCGTTGCTGGCGCTGCCGGCGGCCGGCATCACCCTGGCCGACAAGCAGGCGATCAACAAAGCCTTGCTCAAATCCGGCGCCACCATCGGCGAGATGAACTGCGTGCGCAAGCACCTTTCGGCAATCAAGGGCGGACGCCTGGGCAAGGCCTGCTGGCCAGCGACGGTCTACACCTATGCGATTTCCGATGTGCCGGGCGACCTCGCCACCGTCATCGCATCCGGCCCCACCGTGGCCGACCCCAGCACATCGGCCGAAGCCCTGGCGATCCTCCAGCGCTACGGCATCGAGGTCCCGGCGTCGGTGCACGCCTGGCTGCGCAGCGCGGAGTCGGAAACCGTCAAGCCCGGCGACCCGAGCCTGGCCCGCAGTCATTTCCAATTGATCGCCCGCCCCCAGCAATCCCTGGAAGCGGCTGCGGTGAAAGCCCGCCAGGCCGGTTTCAGCCCGCTGATCCTTGGCGACCTGGAGGGCGAGTCGCGGGAAGTGGCGAAAGTCCATGCCGGCATCGCCCGGCAAATCGCCCGGTACGGCCAGCCCCTGGCGGCACCGTGCGTGATCCTGTCCGGCGGCGAAACCACGGTGACCGTGCGCGGCCACGGCCGAGGCGGTCGCAATGCCGAATTCCTGTTGAGCCTGACCGACAACCTCAAGGGCCACCCCGGTATTTATGCACTGGCCGGCGACACCGACGGCATCGACGGTTCCGAAGACAACGCTGGCGCCATCATGACCCCAGGCAGCTACCGCCGCGCCGCCGAGCTGGGCCTGAGCGCCAGCGACGAGCTGGACAACAACAACGGCTACGGCTATTTCGCCGCGCTGGATGGGTTGATCGTCACCGAGCCGACCCGCACCAACGTCAACGACTTCCGCGCCATCCTGATACTCGAGAACCCCACCCATGACGCCTGACAAAAAGGTCAAGATCCTCGCCACCCTCGGCCCCGCCACCCGCGGGATCGACGACATCCATGAGCTGGTGCGGGCCGGGGTGAACATCTTCCGCCTGAACTTCAGCCACGGCGATCACGCCGACCATGCCCGGCGCTACCAGTGGATTCGCGAAGTGGAGCAGCGGCTCAACTATCCGCTGGGTATCCTGATGGACCTGCAAGGCCCGAAACTGCGGGTCGGCAGATTCGCTGACGGCAAGGTCCTGCTGCAACGCGGCCAGGCCCTGCGCCTGGACCTGGACCCAACGCCCGGCGATCAACGCCGGGTCAACCTGCCCCACCCGGAAATCATCGCGGCCCTGGAGCCGGGCATGGAACTGTTGCTGGATGACGGCAAGCTGCGCCTGCGGGTGACTGCCCGGCATAGCGATGCCATCGACACCGAAGTGCTCAACGGTGGCGAACTGTCGGACCGCAAAGGCGTAAACGTGCCCCAAGCGGTACTCGACCTGAGCCCTCTGACCGCCAAGGACCGTCGCGACCTGAGCTTCGGCCTGGAATTGGGCGTGGACTGGGTGGCGCTGTCGTTCGTCCAACGTCCCGAAGACATCCGCGAAGCCCGTGCACTGATTGGCGACAAGGCGTTCCTGATGGCCAAGATCGAGAAACCGTCGGCGGTGGCCCAACTGCGGGAAATCGCCGAGTTGAGCGACGCGATCATGGTTGCTCGTGGCGACCTGGGCGTTGAAGTGCCGGCCGAGAGCGTGCCGCAGATCCAGAAGAACATCATCGGCACCTGCCGCGCCCTCGGCAAACCGGTAGTGGTGGCGACCCAGATGCTGGAGTCGATGCGCTTCTCCCCGGCCCCCACCCGAGCCGAGGTCACCGACGTCGCCAACGCCGTGGCAGAAGGCGCCGATGCGGTGATGCTGTCGGCGGAAACCGCGTCGGGCGACTACCCCCTCGAAGCCGTGCAGGTGATGAGCAAGATCATCCGCCAGGTCGAAAACGGCCCGGATTACCAGGCCCAACTGGACGTCAGCCGACCGAAAGCCGAGGCCACGGTGTCGGACGCCATCAGTTGCGCGATCCGTCGCATCAGCAACGTCCTGCCGGTGGCGGTGCTGGTGAACTACAGCGAATCGGGCAGCTCCAGCCTGCGAGCCGCGCGGGAACGGCCGACGGTGCCGATCCTCAACCTTACGCCGAACCTTCAAGCCGCCCGCCGCTTGACGGTGGCCTGGGGCGTGCACTCCGTGGTCAATGATCGGCTGCGGCAGGTGGATGAAGTATGTTCCACCGCCCTGGAAATTGCCCAGGCCCAAGGCATGGCGCAACGCGGCGATACGCTGTTGATCACGGCGGGCGTGCCGTTCGGGCAGCCGGGGTCGACCAATTCGTTGCGCATCGAGACGTTGATCTAGCGCTTGTACGGACCCCATCGCGAGCAGGCTCGCTCCCACAGGGATTGCGTCGCTCTTTGTGGGAGCGAGCCTGCTCGCGATGGGCTCGACTCGATCCATCAGACATACCACCCAGCCATGCCCAATACCCACTGCCCCGACTGGGCCACCGCCCTGCTCAACGGCTTCAGCCAGATCTTCCTCCAACGTCATCCGCTGTGCGGCCTGTTGTGCCTGCTGGCGATCCTGTTCAGCGCGCCGGCTCTGTTCGGGTGGGCGTTGCTGGGCGGCGTGGCCGGGCTACTCACGGCCCAGCGACGCGATTACCCCAAGGCGGATCGCCAGGCCGGGCTGTTCAGCTACAACGGCATCCTGCTGGGGTTGCTGTCGGGCCTGGTCTTGCCCTGGTCCGTCTTACTGCCGCCGCTGATCATCGCGGGCGGCGGCCTCAGTGCGATGCTGACCCAGCAATGGCTCAAGCGCACCCGTGGCCCGCGCTGCCTGCCCGCCTACACAGCGCCCTTCGTGGGGCTGGGCTGGTTGCTGCTGGGATTCGCCCCGCTGCATCCGCCCCCACTGACAGTCGAACTGACAATGCCCAACCTGCTCACCGGTTGCTTGAATGGATTGGGCCAGATCGTGTTTCTCGACCAACCGTTGGCCGGAGCGCTGATTGCGACCGGCCTGCTGCTGACCAACCCTCGCGCCGCACGCTGGGCATTGTTCGGTTCCGTTGCCGGCCTGGCCTTCGCCTTGTTGCATCATGAGAATGCAGCCGCCCTGTCAGGGCTGGCTGGCTATAACCCGGCCCTGGTGGCGCTGGCGCTCGGCCAAACGCGACGCTCACCCTGGCTGCCGCTCGCGGGCATCCTCCTGGCGATACTGCTCACACCCGGGTTCGCCGCCCTCGGCCTGGCACCGCTGACCGCCCCTTTCATCCTCGCCGGCTGGCTGGTCCGCGCCACGATTCGAACGTGGCACCCAGCCAGACGCAACACCGCGCCTTGCGCTCTGCGGGGCTATCGCCCTAGGCTTCGCTGACTCTGAATCAGGCGAAGGTTATGGACAGCACCGACAATTGGCGTAAACGCCTCTACATCATGATTTTCCAGACCGACACCGTGGCCGGTCGACGCTTCGACAGTACGCTGCTGTTGATCATCCTTGCCAGCCTGGTGATCGTGATGCTCGACAGCATCGACAGCGTGCACAAGAACTACGCGGGCGTGTTGGCCGGGATCGAATGGGGTTTCACCTTCGTCTTCATCGTCGAGTACGGCCTGCGCCTGTATTGCTCGCCCAAGCCCCTGCGCTATGCGTTCAGTTTCTACGGCCTGGTGGATCTGCTGGCGATCGTGCCGGGTATCCTGGCGCTGTATTACAGCGATGCCCAGTACCTGCTGATCATTCGGATCATCCGGATGCTGCGGATCTTCCGGGTGCTCAAGCTCAGCCCTTACCTGAAGCAAGCCAATTACCTGATGGCGGCGCTGCGAGGCAGCAAGCAGAAGATCATCGTGTTCCTGGTCAGCGTCTCCACCCTGGTGACGGTGTTCGGCACGCTGATGTACGTCATCGAAGGCCCGGCGCATGGCTTCACCAGCATTCCCAAGGGCATCTACTGGGCGATCGTGACGCTGACCACCGTGGGCTTCGGCGATATCGTGCCCAAGACGCCCTTGGGCCAGGTGGTTTCATCCCTGGTGATGATCACCGGTTACTCGATCATCGCGGTGCCCACCGGTATCTTCACCGCGGAACTGGCCACCGCCATGCGCGGTGACCAACTTAATCACGATTGCCCGGTGTGCAGTAAAAACAGCCATGAACAGGCAGCGGCTTTCTGCTCCCGTTGTGGCAACGCGCTGTTTAAGAAATTGGAATAAGCAAAGTACTTTTAAATGCTTGAAGACCTATGAGCTTGCGGCTAGTTTGCCCGGCATCTCCTTCCCTATAAAAAAGGAATTCGCAGTGAAGAACTTTTTTGGCGCCACTCTTCTCGCCGCCGGCCTGACCTTCGGCAGCCTGGCCCACGCCGCACCGACGCTGCTCAACGTGTCCTACGACGTGATGCGCGACTTCTACAAGGATTACAACGCCGCCTTCCAGAAGCACTGGCAGGCCGAGCACAACGAGAACATCACCGTGCAGATGTCCTTCGGCGGCTCGAGCAAGCAGGCACGCTCGGTCATCGACGGGTTGCCGGCGGATGTCATCACCATGAACATGGCCACCGACATCAACGCCCTGGCGGACAACGGCAAACTGGTGCCCGAGGACTGGGTCAGCCGCCTGCCGAACCACAGCGCCCCGTTCACCTCGGCCACGGTGTTCATCGTGCGCAAGGGCAACCCCAAGGCCCTGAAAGACTGGCCCGACCTGCTCAAGGACGGCGTGCAGGTGATCGTGCCCAACCCGAAGACCTCCGGTAACGGCCGCTACACCTATCTGTCGGCCTGGGGCTATGTGCTGAAGAACGGCGGCGATGAAACCAAGGCCAAGGACTTCGTCGGCAAGCTGTTCAAGCAGGCGCCTGTGCTGGACACTGGCGGTCGTGCCGCGACGACCACGTTCATGACCAACCAGATCGGCGACGTGCTGGTGACCTTTGAAAACGAAGCCGAGATGATCGCCCGCGAGTTCGGTCGCGACCAGTTCGAAGTGGTCTACCCAAGCGTGTCCGCCGAAGCCGAGCCTCCGGTCAGCGTGGTGGACAAGGTTGTGGATAAAAAAGGCTCCCGCGACGCCGCCGAGGCGTACCTCAAGTACCTGTGGTCGCCCGAAGGCCAGGAAATCGCCGCCGCCAACTACCTGCGTCCGCGGGACCCAGCCATCCTGGCCAAATACACCGACCGCTTCCCGAAAGTGGATTTCCTGTCGGTAGAAAAAACCTTCGGCGACTGGCGCACCGTGCAGAAGACGCACTTCAATGACGGTGGGATTTTCGACCAGATCTACAACGGGCAATAAACGCCACTTTCCAGGCCACACAAAAACCTGTGGGAGCGAGCCTGCTCGCGATGGCGGAGTGTCAGACAAGCACTGGTAACTGACACACCGCCATCGCGAGCAGGCTCGCTCCCACAGTCGCATCAATCCCGGACATGGTTGTTATCAATCCAGGCGACTACCCCAAAGCCGGCACAGCCTTTAGCCTTGCCCGCAATCCTTACTAGTCATTGACGGAAACCCCATGACCGCCAACTCCCCCGCCCTGACCCGAGACATGGTCCTGCTGTTCGCCTTCTGCTGCGGCGCCATCGTTGCGAACATCTATTACGCCCAACCCATCATCGACCTGATCGCCCCTGACGTCGGCCTGTCCAACACCATGGCCAGCCTGATCGTCTCGCTGACCCAGATCGGTTACGCCCTGGGCCTGTTCTTCCTGGTGCCGCTGGGCGACCTGCTGGAAAACCGCCGGTTGATGATCCTCACCACCCTCGTGGCGATTGCCAGCCTGTTGGGCGCGGCGTTCACCGATCAACCGAATGTTTTCCTGTTGGTTTCGCTGCTGGTGGGGTTCAGTTCAGTGTCGGTGCAAGTCCTGATTCCCCTCGCCGCGCATCTCACGCCGGAAGCGTCCCGGGGTCGAGTGGTCGGCGGGATCATGGGAGGGCTGCTGCTGGGGATCCTGCTGGCACGGCCGGTGTCCAGCGTGGTGGCCGATCACTTCGGCTGGCGCGCGATGTTCATGATTGCGGCGGCATTGATGGCGGTGATCAGCCTTGTCCTGGCGTTCACCGTGCCCAAGCGCCAACCTGACCACAGTGCCACCTACGGGCAACTGCTGGGTTCTCTCGGCACTTTGCTGCGACAACAACCGCTGCTGCGCCAACGGGCGTTTTACCAGGCCTGCATGTTCGCCACGTTCAGCCTGTTCTGGACCGCCGTGCCCCTGGAGCTGGCGCGTAACCATGGGCTGTCCCAGACCGAGATTGCCCTGTTCGCCCTGGTCGGTGCCATTGGCGCCATCGCTGCCCCCATTGCCGGTCGACTGGCCGACGCCGGTCACACCCGCATCGCCTCGCTGCTGGCGATGCTGTTCGCCAGCCTGAGTTTCCTGCCAGCGTTCATCCATCCGCTCTACAGCGTCATCGGCCTGGCTGTCACGGGCGTGGTATTGGACTTTTGTGTGCAGATGAACATGGTGCTGGGCCAGCGCACCATCTATGCCCTGGATGCCAAAAGCCGCGGCCGTCTCAATGCCCTGTACATGACCAGCATCTTCGTCGGCGGTGCCTTCGGCTCATCGATTGCCAGTGCGGTGTACGAGCATGGCGGTTGGTTGTGGGTCGTGATCATCGGCAGCGCCTTCCCGCTGCTGGCCCTGCTGCGCTTTCTTGGCACGTCACAGAAACACGCGTTGGCGGCGGCGTAATCGATAGAGGCCCGGCGGGCAAAGCCTGCCGGGTACAGCGCAAGCGTCGTCAAATCCGCACGTTGCCTCGCGGCCCGGCAATCGCCCAGATGATCAGGCCCAATACCGGCAACAGCAGGATCAGCAGTACCCAGAGGATTTTCATCCCGGTTTCCGCGCCACTCTTGAGCACATTGATGATCGCCCAGATATCGAGCGCCAGGATGATCAGGCCAACCAGGCCGTTGAAGGTGGAACCCATGGTGTCGCTCCCAAGTGATGGCATGCACACTTAGGATAGTCGGCCCCGACGAGGGTTCCGTTTTATTGCTTCAGACGTGTATCGCGACCTTGAGGGCTTCCAGGGCGGGGGCGGCGGCAATGCCGGCTTGCGCGCACAACTCCAGCACCCGCGGCACGTCGTTGCCGTACACCAGCACCATCTGCAATTCATCATCGAGCAACTGGCTGAAGTTCATCAGCACATAGCCGCCGTTTTCCTTGTTCAGGCTGCTCATCTGGATCTGGATGCGGTTGAGCGCCGTCAGGGCCTCGGTTTTCGCCAGTTGCTTGGGCTTGAGGTTGAACGCCACGCCGGGGCCGAAAGACGCGACGATCTGCTCGAACAACTGCACATAGGTGTCAGCCTGGAACAGCACGGTGTCGGGCAAACTGCCGACGACCACCCATTCGCCCAGGGGGATCGGAAAGGTGTCGTCGTAGTTGATGTCCGGGTTGGCCGTCAGGAAAGCCGCCGGATCGGCATAGGCCTGGGCCGCTTCGTCGGCAATCCTGTCAATGTCGGCATCGCCCAGGCAGCCGGAGCTGATTTTGCTGATGAGTTCGACGAGTACGGCTTTCATGGGCGAATCCTGTGGCAATGAAATTCAAGGGCACGCAGGATACCCGATCACACCCGGCCAGGGACTGAAACAGACCCGCTGCATCAATGCTTTTGTGGCGAGGGGATTTATCCCCGCTGGGCTGCGAAGCAGCCCCTCCAGATAACCTGAACACCGAGTTGTCAGGTTGTGGGGCCGCTTCGCGCCCCAGCGGGGATAAATCCCCTCGCCACAAGGTATTGCAGACTGAAGAGCCGTACTCGTAAAGATATCAACCCAACAACTTCTCCAACTGCGCCGTGGTATCCGCCGCGCCCATGGTCCGGGCCGCGTCCAGGGCCGAGGCGCCGTTGGCGTCCTTCGCCTTCGGGTCCGCGCCTTTGCCGATCAGGTAGTCGACGATCGCCACCCGGTTGAACATCGCCGCCATCATCAGCGCCGTGCGACCGTCGAAGGAGGCACCTTCCACCTGTGCGCCACCGTCCACCAGCGCCGAGACCACCGCCAGGTCGCCCTTGAACGCCGCGCCGGCAATCGGGCTCTGGCCGTTGTCGTTGCGGATTTCCGGGTCGGCCTTGTGTTCCAGCAGTACTTTCACCGTTTCCACGTGCCCGTGATAAGCGGCCAGCATCAACAAGGTGTCGCCCTTGTGGTTACGCAGGTTGGGCGGCAAGCCTTTGCTCAGCAAGGCCGCCATCATGGCGGCGTCACCCTGGCGCGCCACGTTGAACACCTGTTCGGCAAATTCCGCGGCCTCTTCCGGGGTCATCTGGCGGCTTGTATCGGACATGGGGTACTCCACTTGAGTCTTCGAGAATGCGGCTAGTTTCCCGAGCGGCGCAGGGCCTGTCATCCCCTTTTTCTCAGTACCCGTCATAGCCAGAATCAATAGTCGAACTGCCCACCCTGGATCTGCGTCGCCAACTGGCGGTCGACCCGCACGTAGGTCCTGCTGCCGGGCAACCATGCGTAGACCGGCTCGTCGCCCATGACGCAGGGGTCGAAGGCTTCGCGCCTGAGCCGGGTCTTGTGGTATTTGAAGGTGCCGGTGATGTCCATTTTCACTTTGATGCGCAGGAACAGCGGCACCGCACAGGCCGGCAGCCTGGCTTGCAGAAACTGCAGCAGCTCGCCGAAATCAAGGGTTGCCAACGATTCGGACGGGGTGATCGCCGCCATGCCGGCGCGCCCATCGCTGCCGTTGATCTCCACCCCATAGGCCACCGCCTCAGCCACTTGCGGATGCTGCAGCAAGACATTCTCGACCTGTGTCGTGGAAACGTTTTTGCCCTTCCAGCGGTAGGTGTCGCCGAGACGATCGACGAATTGCCCGTGGCCAAAGCCGAGGTCACGCAGCAGGTCACCGGTGTTGAAGTAACGGTCGCCAGGGGCGAAGACATCCCGGCAGATAGCCTCTTCGGTCCGGACCGGGTCGGTGTAGCCATCCAAGGGCGCCTGGTCATCGATCCGGGCCAGCAGCAGGCCCGGCTGGCCCTTCGGCACTTTCTGCATTCGCCCTTGCAGGTTGCGCAACGGCCTCCCGCTGCCATGGTCGTACTGCACCAGCGCCCAACCCGTCAGGGAAAAACCGACGGTATTGTCGAAATTCAGTAGGTTGGTGAAGCCGATATTGCCGTCGCTGGCCGCGTACGACTCACAGATGTGCTCGACACCGAAGCGGGTCTTGAACGCAGCCCACGCGCCCGGCCGCAGGCCATTGCCGATCATCTTCTTCACCCCATGGCACCGGTCTTCAACGCTGGCGGGCTGGTCGATCAGGTAGCGGCACAGCTCCCCCGCATAACCCAGCGTGGTCGCCCGATAACGGCGTACATCGCTCCAGAACCGGCCGGCGCTGAACGTGCGCCGGATCGCAAAACCCGACGCGCCACAAATCGCCGCTCCCCAACACATGCACAGGCCCGTGGCGTGATACAGGGGCAAGGGGCAATAGAGGACGTCGTCGGGCCGCATGTCCAGGGCAATCAGGCCAAGGTGGGTGGACGTGCGCGTCCAGCGCCCGTGACGGAATATCACGGCCTTGGGCAGCCCGGTGGTGCCCGAGGTGTAGAGGTAAAAACACGGGTCGTTGAAAAACACCTGCCGACTGCTGGCCGGGTTATCACCGGGGTAGTCATCGCTGTTGCCCAGCAAGTCGACGAACCCCCGAGGGACAGCGGCGCCTTGCTCGTCCGCCAGCCACCAGGTGCGAGCGCTCGACAGCGCGGTGCGGCCGCGCACTTCCTCGAAAGCCGGGACCCGCTCATCCCCCACCACGACCGCGACCGGCGCAACCAACGCCAGGCTATGGACCAGCGCATCCCCCGTTTGCGAGGTGTTGAGCATGGCGCTGACCGCCCCGACCTTCGCCACCGCCAGCAGCGTGATCAGCAGGTGTGGACGGTTTTCGAGAAAGATCGCGATGCAGTCGCCCTTGCCGATGCCCTGCGCCAACCAGTAATGGGCGATGCGATTAGCCTGCTCGTTGACCTGTGCATAACTCAAGGCCATGTCGCCGCAGAGCAATGCCGGGCCCTGGGGATTGCGTTGCGTGGCCTGTTCGAAGCTCCAGCCCAGGCCGCAGGGTTGGGCCGGGTCCCGGACATAGACGAGCTTGCGACCCTTGACGATCCGGGGAACGACGCTGACGAGGGCAGGCAGCTTGCGCAGCATCATGCCCCAGGTAATGGCGTCGCTGGGTATACGACTCATGAAACTCCCTGTTCGACCTGCGGGTCTCGGTTCCTGCGCTCAGGCTGGCAGCGATGTTCGGTCGAAAGTACCCAGCGGTTGCCGCGCTGTACACGCGGTTTTTGCAATGTTTTGTATCCACCGCCGGGAACAGGCGAGACGTGAGCGTCAGAAATCGATTTGGTTCCAAAAATGATTGCCTGACCACGCAAAATGCAGGATGCACGATGGCTATTCATGCAAGATGCACGAAAGCGAAAAAACACAAAAAATATAACTTGTTGTTTTTAAAAGGATTTAAAGCGGATCCAATGCTGGCATGGTCAGTGCAACTTCTCCTCCACGGTTTGCCACCACCAAGGAGCAGTCATATGAATATGATTCAAGAGAAGTTCGCGTCCCTGTTTTCCAACTACGAAGTGACTACACAAGCTCGCCCGGACGGCGGCATCCTGCTGACATTGCGCAATAGCGAAGGCAAACAGTTCAAACGCTCGATTTCCTACGCCCAGCTGCATGCAGGGGACCAATTGTCCTGGGTGATCAGTGCTATCCGTCGTGACTTGGCTGAACAGGCCAGCGAGCTGCCGCAGATCGCTATGCTGCAAAGCCAGCATCGCTTCGCGCTGCCGACGTACCACAGCGCTTGATGCCGAAGTTCTAACGGTTGAGCTTTTGTGGCGAGGGGATTCATCCCCTCGCCACAGGATTTGCGGTGATCCTCAGAAACCCTCGGGGTTTATGTCGGCAAAACTCTTCACGGTGAGATGTCCAGGTAACTCCCCCCCCTCTCGAGCCAATCCACACGTCGCCATGCCAGCCCCCTGGGCCGCATCCAGTTCCTGGACGATGTCCGACAGGAACAGGATCTCGTCCGGCGCAATGCCCATGGTTTGGCTGATCCGCTGATAGGATTGGACCTCGCGCTTGGGCCCTGAGGTGGTGTCGAAGTAACCGCTGAACAGTGGCGACAGGTCACCGGCTTCCGAACAGCCGAAGATCAGCTTCTGCGCCTGGATCGACCCCGATGAATACACATAGAGCCCATAGCCAGCCTGATGCCAGCGCTTGAGGGCCTCTACCGCATCCGGGTACACGTGTCCTTTCAATTGCCCGGCCTGATACCCCTGCTCCCAGACCATGCCCTGCAACGCCTTGAGTGGCGTGGCCTTGCGGTCTTCGGCAATCCAGCCCAGCAAAATCGCGATGACCCGCTCGATGTCTGCCTCCGGCTCGCCACTGTCCTGGCACACCGCAGCCAGTTGCCCGGCTACGTCGCCGCGGTCGGCGTGCTGACGGACAAATGCCGGCAAATGCTTCGCCGCGTAGGGAAACAGCACGTCGAAGACGAAACTCACCGCGCTGGTGGTGCCTTCGATGTCGGTGAGTATGGCTTTGATCGACACGGGCTCAGTCCTCCAGACGTGGGAAACGGCTGGCGATGTCGTCGCCGGTGAACTTGGCGACCCAGCCTTCCGGGTTGTTGAACAGGCGAATGGCAACGAAGTGCGGGTGCTCGCCCATGTCGAACCAGTGCGGTGTACCGGCAGGTACGGAGATCAGGTCGTTCTTTTCGCACAACACGGCGTAGACGTAATCATCAATGTGCAGAGTAAACAGACCACGCCCGGCGACGAAAAAGCGGACTTCGTCCTCGCCGTGACGGTGTTCATCGAGGAACTTGGCGCGCAACTCGGCCTTTTGCGGATGATCGCTGTTGAGGCTGATGACATCGACCGTGATGTAGCCGCGCTCGGTCATCAATTGATCGATCTGGCTCCGATAGGCGGCGATGACTTCGTCCTGGGTCGCGCCAGGCTGGATTTTCATCGCGGCCTCCCAACGGTCGAAGCGAACCCCTTGTTCGGCCAGGGTCGCGGCGATGTCTTCAAAGTGGGTCAACACCTTGTTCGGGATGTCAGGACTTGAGACGTGGTAAACGGACAGGCTGCTCATGGCAATGACTCCAGCAAATTAACGGTTCAGGAGTGCGCGGGTTTTCAGCTCGCACTCGAACAGGAACTCGAACGCCTCGATCTGGCGCAACGCATCACTCATGCGTGCCCCCCAGGTATACAGGCCGTGGCCACGGATCAGGTAACCCACGCAATCGGGATGCTCGGCGAGCCACGGCTGTACCTTGGCGGCCAGGCGGGCGATGTCCTGGTCGTTGTCGAAAATCGGCACACGCACCCGGGACTCGTGTGTCGACACGCCGCTGAAGGCTTTTTGCAGTTCATAGTCTTCGAAATCGATGAACGCCTCGTTAGTCAGGCGCGACAGCACCGTGGCGTTCACCGAATGGGTGTGCAGCACCGCACCGATCTCCGGGCGCCAGCGATAGAGCTGGGTGTGCAGCAGGGTTTCGGCGGAAGGTTTCTTGCCCGGTTCCAGGCTGTTGCCATCCAGGTCAGTGGCCAGCACATCATCAACGCCCAACTGCCCCTTGTGCTTGCCAGACACGGTGAGCAAGGCCTGGTCAGGGGCAAGACGGGTGGAATAATTGCTGCTGGTGGCCGGGGACCAACCGCGGCCATACAGAAAACGCCCGGCATCGATGATTTCCCGGGCAAGCTGTTCACGGGTAAGGCTCATGGCCTGTCCTCTTGCATACGTGTGGCAATGATAACGGCTGCAGCGAAAGCTGCGACGCTGGCGATGCTGAAAGTCCAGGTGGCGCCCAAGGCGTTCCAGCTGTAGCCGGAGTACAACGCGCCCAATGCCCCGCCCGTGCCGGCCAGCGCGGCATACAGCGCCTGGCCCTGGCCTTGCTGGCGGGAGCCGAAGCTACGTTGCACGAAATGGATGGCAGCGGCGTGAAAGCTGCCGAAGGTCGCCGCATGCAGCACCTGGGCAAACAGCAGTACCCAGAGAAATTCGGCCAATGATCCCAGCAGCAACCAACGCAACGCCGCCAGCAGGAAACTCGCCAGCAGCACCCGTCGCACGGAAAACCGCGCCAGGATCCGGCTCATCACCAGGAACACCAGGACTTCCGCCACCACGCCGACGGCCCACAGCACGCCGATCACCCCACGGCTGTAACCCAGCCGTTCAAGGTGCAGCGTCAGGAAGGTGTAATACGGCCCGTGGCTCATCTGCATCAGGCCGACGCAAGCGTAGAAGGCCAGCACACCGGGGTTGCGCAACTGGCGCAGGAACCCGTCGCCCGTCACCCGCGGCCCCTGCACCGGCTGGGCATTGGGCACCCAGAAGCTGGCGAGCACGATGCCCCCCATGATCAGCACCAGCGCCAGCGGGTAGATGTCCAGGCTCAGCCATTCGAACAACCGGCCCAGCAGGACCACGGCGATGATGAAACCGATGGAGCCCCACAGGCGGATCTGGCTGTAGCGCGAGGCCTGCCCGCTCAGGTGGGCCAGGGTGATGACTTCGAACTGCGGCAGCACCGCGTGCCAGAAGAACGCGTGCAACGCCATGACCATCGCCAGCCAGGCGTAGCTCTTGTCGATGAAGATCAGGGAAAAGGTCAGCAACGTACAGACCGCGCCGAACCGCACGATCGCCAGGCGCTGCCCTGTGTAATCCCCCAGCCAGCCCCAGATATTCGGCGCCACGCAGCGCATCAACATGGGAATCGCGACGAGCTCGCCGATGCGTGCCGCGTTGAATCCCAGGTGATCGAAATACAGCGCCAGGAACGGCGCCGTCGAACCGAGCAAGGCGAAATAGAACAGATAGAAGCTGGAAAGCCGCCAGTACGGCAGTGCCGCCATGGTCGTCAGGCCACGGCGGTCGGCAGGTCAGCCATCAAAGCTGACCCAGCACCGGGGTGCTGACCCTTACATCGGCGTTCTGGCCGCGATGGCGCAACAGGTGATCCATCAACACGATCGCCATCATCGCCTCGGCGATCGGCGTGGCACGGATGCCGACGCACGGGTCGTGACGGCCCTTGGTGATGACTTCCACCGGGTTGCCCTGAGTATCGATGGAGCGGCCCGGCGTAGTGATGCTGGACGTCGGTTTCAAGGCCAGGTGCGCCACGATCGGCTGGCCCGAGGAAATGCCGCCCAGGATGCCGCCGGCGTTGTTGCTGAGGAAACCCTGCGGGGTCAGTTCGTCGCGGTGCTCGGTGCCACGCTGGGCGACGCAGGCGAAACCGGCACCGATTTCCACGCCTTTCACCGCGTTGATGCTCATCAGTGCGTGGGCCAGTTCGGCGTCGAGGCGGTCGAAAATCGGCTCGCCGAGGCCGGGCATCACCCCTTCGGCCACCACGGTGATCTTCGCGCCGACCGAATCCTGGTCCCGGCGCAATTGATCCATGTAGGCCTCAAGCTCTGGCACTTTGTCCGGGTCGGGGCAGAAAAAGGCGTTCTGCTCCACCGAATCCCAGGTCTTGAACGGGATTTCGATAGGGCCCAACTGGCTCATGTAGCCACGAATCACGATGCCCTGGCTGGCCAGGTATTTCTTGGCAATCGCCCCGGCCGCCACGCGCATCGCGGTTTCCCGGGCCGAACTGCGACCGCCACCACGGTAGTCGCGCTCACCGTACTTGTGGTGGTAGGTGTAGTCGGCATGGGCCGGGCGGAACAGGTCCTTGATGGCCGAGTAGTCCTTGGACTTCTGGTCGGTGTTGCGGATCAGCAGGCCGATGGCGCAGCCGGTGGTGCGGCCTTCGAACACGCCGGACAGGATCTCGACTTCATCGGCTTCCTGGCGCTGGGTGGTGTGGCGGCTGGTACCGGGCTTGCGGCGATCCAGGTCACGCTGCAGGTCCTCCAGGGAAAGCTCCAGGCCCGGCGGGCAGCCGTCGACAATGGCGACCAACGCCGGGCCATGGCTTTCGCCCGCGGTGGTGACGGTGAACAGCTTGCCGTAGGTATTGCCGGACATGCAGGGTGCTCCGTGAAATCGCTGAGAAACTCAATCTGGGATTCGTGATGGGCGCCAGTATACGCAGGCTAACTGCGTAGTTCATCCTCGAACCTTATCGGTGACCGCCAGTCCAACCGGCACCTTCGTAACCAGTGGCGTGATGATGCTAAACCTGCGTGTCCTGAGCCTTACCCTGTTGATCGGCCTGTTTTCCAGCCTGGCCCAGGCGACGGTCCTGCTAAGACCGATCAGCCTCGATACCGGCCATGGGGAACTCTTCGGTTCACTGTTACTGCCAAAATCCGACACGCCGGTGCCGGTTGTCCTGATCATTTCCGGGTCCGGTCCTACGGATCGCGACGGCAATAACCCCGAGGGCGGGCGCAATGACAGCCTCAAGCGCCTGGCCTGGGTGCTGGCCAAACACAACATTGCCAGCGTGCGGTATGACAAGCGCGGCGTGGCCGCCAGCCTGGCCGCGACACCGGACGAACGCGACCTGAGTGTCGAGGCCTATGTGGCCGACGCCGTGGCCTGGAGTCACAAGCTGGCCGCCGACCCACGGCTGGGCCCGTTGATTCTGCTGGGGCACAGCGAGGGCGCGCTGATCGCCAGCCTCGCCGCCCCCCAGGCCAATGCGGCGGCAGTCATCTCGGTGGCCGGCAGCGCCCGGCCTATCGACCTGGTGCTGCGCCAGCAACTGGGCAACCGCCTGCCTCCGCCGCTGATGTTGCGCAGCAATGAACTGCTGGACAGCCTCAAGGCCGGTCGCGTCGATGCGAACGTGCCAGCGCCGTTGCAGTTCATTTTCCGCCCCAGCGTGCAGCCGTACCTGATCTCGCTGTTCCGCCAGGACCCGGCCCGGGCATTCGCCGCGCTGAAAGTGCCAGCCCTGATCATCCAGGGCAGTCACGACATCCAGGTCAGCGTCGATGATGCCCGGCAATTGAAGGCGGCCAAACCCGACGCCGAGCTGGCCCTGATCGAGGGCATGAACCACGTGATGCGTATCGTGCCCAACGACGAGAAACGGCAACTGGCGTCTTACAAGAACCCCGACCTGCCCCTGGCGGCGGCCCTCGGCACTCATATCCTGGCCTTTATTGACTCGATAACGACCCGTTAAACGCTTTTAGCCCTCCAGTCTTGGAAAAAGTGGCCGATAGACCGGTGTCGGACAGCGCATTGGCTGCCGACGAGCCGGCCAGGACAGGATTTCGCCGTTATGACTGAGACTGAAACTTCACCCGACACCACCGCCGAAACGCCCGCCACACCGGCGGCGGAGCTGCCTTGGGCGGACGTGCAAGCCGAGCACCACAAGATGCTCCGGCTGGCCCCGCTCAAGACGGACCGTGCCACGGGCGCGCGGCCGCTGCGGTTTGTCGAATTCAGCTACGCCGAGCGCCATAGCAAGGAACGCAGCTTGTTGCGCATGAGTATCCAGTTGCCGGGCCAGCGCGTGCGCAAGGAACAGAACCACCTGGACGTCTGGGCCGATCACGTCGAAAAGCGCCTGCATTTTTCCCCGGACAGCCTGCAGATGGAGCCCATGAACCGTGGCATCGGCCGCTTCCTCGCCGCCCAGGCCATTACGTGGGCCAAGAAACGCTGGTCAAGCTACCGGGTGGACGGCGCCGACCTGAACAACAAGGACGCGCTGAACGAAGACACCCGACTGCGTCGCGACCGCTTCCTGCAAGCCCATGGCTTCGAGGTGGTGTATGCCGACGCCCAGCACCTCAAGGGCAGCGTCAAGGATGCCCAGGTCGGCGACCTGAAAGGAGACTGGAATACCGAAAAGCTGCAGTTCGTGGAAATCCTCGAAGCCGCGCAGATGCTGCAACAGGCCGAGCAGAACCTTGCGGAACAGGAGGTCAAACTCAAGCAGCAGGAGGAAAAGGTCAACAAGTTCAAGCGCGAAGACACCGGCCTGCGCTTCACCATCACCTGCCTGGTGGCGTTTGCCATGTTCCAGGCGGGCTTGCTGATCTGGATTGCGACGCGGCACTGAGACCACGCTATAGCTATGGATGCAATCCCCTGTGGGAGCGAGCCCGCTCGCGAAGGCGGTGTGTCAGCCACTACCCTGCAACTGATCTGACGCCTTCGCGAGCAGGCTCGCTCCCACAGGGGGAACTGACAGGCGATCTCGCTTCAGTCAAACCCGCGAAGCGAACAAGCCCTGATGCTGGCGGCACTGCTCGGCGCTGAGCATGAACACGCCATGCCCGCCGCGTTCGAAATCCAGCCAGGCGAAATCGACTTCGGGGTACAACGCCTCGACATGAACCTGGCTGTTGCCCACCTCGACAATCAACAGCCCCTTCTCGGTCAGATGGTCGGCCGCCTCGGCCAGCATCCGGCGTACCAGGTTCAAACCATCATCGCCACAGGCCAGGCCCAACTCCGGCTCATGCTGGTATTCCTGAGGCATGTCGGCGAAATCTTCCGCATCGACGTAGGGCGGGTTCGACACGATCAGATCGAAACGCTGTCCCGGCAGACCCTCGAAACCATCGCCCTGGACAGTGAATACCCGCTCATCGACGCCGTGGCGCTCGATGTTCTGGTTGGCCACTTCCAGTGCGTCGAACGACAGGTCGGCCAGCACCACTTCGGCTTCCGGAAATTCATAGGCACAGGCGATACCGATGCAGCCGGAACCGGTGCACAGGTCTAGGATCCGTGCCGGTGCCTGGGCCAACCAGGGTTCGAAACGCTTTTCGATCAACTCACCGATGGGCGAGCGCGGGATGAGCACGCGCTCGTCGACAATGAACGACATCCCGCAGAACCAGGCCTCGCCCAGCAGGTAGGCCGCCGGGATACGCTCCGCGATTCGCCGTTGCAGCAGGCGCTGCACATGGACCAGCTCATCGTCTTCCAGGCTGCAATCCAGGTAGCTATCGGCCATTTCCCAAGGCAGGTGCAACGCGCCCAACACCAGTTGGCGGGCTTCATCCCACGCATTGTCAGTGCCGTGGCCGAAAAACAGATCCTCCCCATGGAAACGGCTGACGGCCCAACGGATATGGTCGCGCAGGGTACGAAGACGGGAAGTGATCACGGCGGCAAACTCCAGAAAAAACGACTGGCGAGTCTAACAGCCAAACGCGCCCCCACCCAAACGCACCTCAAGGACGACTGAAAAACGCCGGAGCACTCGTAGGAACCTTCCGTTTTTTACGCCACCCATTGAACAAGACAGGCATCTTGACAAGGCTGTAGGCCAGCAACGACGGCGCTTGCGATGGAAGCGATTCACAGAACCGCTCAGCCAGAGGAGAATGTCGCAAAAGCCCCACCCGAAGGAGCCCCAGAATGTCCGTTCCAAAAACGATGTTTCAACTCAGCGGCCGTGGTTACGCGGCGGCCAACCTGAGTCAAGCGACCCTGATCATCATCGATGCCCAGAAAGAGTACCTCGCCGGCCCCCTGGCCCTGAGTGGCATGGATGCAGCGGTTGCGAACATCAGGCAATTGCTCGGCGCGGCCCGTGCCGCCGGCCGGCCGATCGTGCACGTGCGGCACCTGGGCACCCATGGCGGGCTGTTCGATCCACAGGGCGAACGTGGGGAATTCATTCCAGGTCTCGAACCCCAGGGTGACGAAACCGTCATCGGCAAATTGCTGCCCAGCGCCTTCCATGGCACCGAATTGAAAAAGCGCCTGGAAGAATTTGGCCCCCTGGACCTGATCGTCTGCGGTTTCATGAGCCATTCCAGTGTCAGCACCACCGTGCGCGCCGCCAAGAACCTGGGCTTTCGCTGCACCCTGGTGGAAGACGCCTGCGCCACCCGCGACCTGCCGCACAAGGGCGGCGTCCTGAGCGCCGAGCACGTGCACCAGACCGAAATGGCGATCATGGCGGACAACTTCGCCACCCTGGCCCTGACCCACGACTTGATCTGATTGCCCTCGATGAGCGGCCGCGTCCGCCGCTCATCCGCAAAAGACTCTCATTAGCCGCAATTGCCCTAGCCTCAGGAACAACCCGAACATCTTCCGGTCGAAGGGCCGATACCCACTGAGGAAGATCGGAATGAAGTTATCCGATGGTTTTGACGCACGTCGCTTGCGGCCCAAGGGCCCGAGCAACTGGCGGTTTCGTTTTGGCGCGGCCATCGCGGCGTTCCTGGCAACGCTCGGCGTCCTGCTGGCCATGGCCGGTGCCGCCAGCCTGTTGGGCCGCCCGCCCGCGCTGGGCGACTTGAATGCCACCCCGCTTGGTTCGGCGATCATTCTGGCCGTGGGCCTTCTGGTCCTGTGGCTGGGCGTCTGGTTCTGGCGCCGCTGCCGCCGTCGCGCCCGCCAATCCCTGGAGCTGGCCATGGCTCCGCACCTGATGAAAAAGCACGACTGACCCGCCACCCGACGTTTTGTCGCGCCCGATCCCGCCGGACTTGGGTAAACTGGTCGGCCTTCGCGGAGGCTGACATGCAAGACGACGATTTTTCCCTGTTCAAAAGTGCGACTCAGGGCGTTAAACCGATCAAACACGATCGCGCCGACACCGGCAAACCGAAAGCCGATCGCGCACAGATCGCCAAGCTGCGCCAAGCTGCCACCGTGCGCGCCGATGCCACGACCGTGGACGGATTGTCCGATCAGTTCGTGATCGATGTAGGTCCCGAAGACGAGTTGATGTGGGCGCGCGACGGCGTCCAGGAAAGCCAGATGCGCAAGCTGAAGGTCGGCCAGATCCCCTTCGAAGGCAGCCTCGACCTGCACGGCATGAGCGTCGAAAAAGCCCGGGAAACCCTCTGGGCCTTCCTCGCCGAAGCCACGAAATTCGAAATCCGCTGCGTGCGCGTCACCCACGGCAAGGCCGTGCGCCTGGACGGCAAGCGGCCGATGATCAAGAGCCACGTCAACACCTGGCTGCGCCAGCACCCGCAAGTGCTGGGCTTCACCTCCTGCCAGGCGAAACACGGTGGCGCCGGGGCGGTGTACGTGATGCTCAAGCGCACCATGATGGAAGGCCGCGACGAGTAGCCCTCGATTGCCGAGCTTGCAGCGCCGTGTCCGCCAACGCCCCCTTTTCTCTCTCTATTGCGTCGATGATGCCTTATCGAGCAGTTGTCGGAAAAGGAGGACCAGGCTGGATTGCTGCTCGCCTAGAGTTCCAAAAAATTTACGATCAACTTCCTCCACTATGACAATCGCCTTGTGTGCGATATCACGACCGGCTTCGGAAACTGAAATAATCTTGGCTCGCGTGTCAGTAGGATGTACGTCTCTCACAAACAGCCCATTTTTAAGAAGCGTTCTGACCACTTGAGAGGTGGTCATCGGGTCGCTGCCAGTCAATTGTGACAGGCGTGCCTGGGTGAGCGGCTCTTGTGAGGCAAACCACGTTGCGACTGCAAGCATGACAAACTGGGTATGGGTAAGACCCAGCGGCTGTAATGCGGCGCGCTGCTCACGCTGCCAGGTGTTGGAGATGCGCCAGAGCAAAAAACCTGGACTATCTGACGGTCCGCTATGGAGGGTTGGCAGCGGTTTCGACTTCATCAATTACGCCTCAGTTCCAGCAGGTCAACACCCATCGCGCAAGCAATTGTGCAGATATCTTTATCGGTCAATGGAATCAGCCCGCGCCTTAGCACAACGCCCCAGTTTGGCGGAACACAGAAGTCCAGTTGTCCACGCACGAGGTCCAGAGCGACTTCTTTTGCCTTGGCATATCGCACCCGACGACGAAACGGCACAAACCCTGCGCCCATGTCGAATTCGAAAACCTCATCGTCCTCAATTTTCCCTATGGCAGTGAAGGCTTTCAGCGGCGCCCCCTGCACCTCTATATTCGGGGAGTAATAAACAAAAATATCACCCTTGCTCATCTTGCGCAGCGGCTCCTTTTTGCCATGACAGACCTGTGCAAAGCCGCCCTCCATGCCTCGCCACACGTGCGACCGAGATACAACACCCAGCCAAGCCTGGCTCATACGCCCGCCTCACTTTCTGCGCGGGCTGCCAGCGCCCGCAGGACCTCAGAGAAATCACAAGACACTTGCGTGCAGATCTCCCCTGCGTCCTCTCCCACGACATCAATCGAATAAACGATTGAGTGATTGCCATTCAGGAGCGGAGTGATTTCATGCCTGACGCGAATAGTGGTGCTACCAAGTACAGTCTCATCAGTGAATCCGTTTGGTTTATTGACTTCTACTAACTGAGACTGGATGACCTCTTGGTCAGGCAGCACCATTGTCATCCATGTACCCTCAATGAAAGAACCGTGGAGCGTGCATGAATGGACACCTGCGTTCCAATCTTTCCATCGGGGAACAGCTTCGAAAAGCGCCCAGATTGCAGCTGCAGATGCACGGGTTTCGTGAGTATATGAAGCAGTGGCGTGCATGGGCTTGGGCATGTCGGCCTCCTTTTAGTAAGTCGACTTATCGTATGCACACATACCACTATCGTCAATCGTGTATCACGCAAAAGGAAGTCACTACGCTGTCGCACTGGTCAATCCGGTGGTTACGCCTGGGATGATTCCAAAGCGAATTGATGACACGAGGCGCTCGGTCAGAAAAACCCGATCCGAACAGACCGGTGAGCCCGCAGCCAGGTAAAGCCACACGCCGATGAGATTGGATGAATAGCACCGGCCGGCAATACAACTACCGGCACACATACGCTACCATGTGCCCCATGGCGGGTATGAGCCTGCATCGCTATTCAGCTGGGTTATGGCGCTCGAATGTTGCTTCGACCTGTGCCCGACGGATCAACTCCAGCACCGACTGGAGCGAACTCGGGAAACTCGAACACAGCTTGATTGGTACAAAACTGGTACAGACAGAACAAGTACCCTCCTGAAACCCCTATGGAATCAGCCTCTGTGACACTGGAACAGAATTACACCGCGATTCTCGGCCAACTGGGCGAGGACGTTTCCCGCGAGGGCCTGCTCGACACGCCCAAGCGTGCTGCCAAGGCCATGCAGTACCTCTGCCGTGGTTATGAACAGACTCTCGAAGAAGTCACCAATGGTGCCTTGTTCAGCTCCGATAACAGCGAAATGGTGCTGGTCAAGGACATCGAGTTGTACTCGTTGTGCGAGCATCATCTGCTGCCGTTCATCGGCAAGGCCCACGTGGCCTACATCCCGAGCGGCAAGGTGCTGGGGCTGTCGAAGGTCGCGCGGATCGTCGACATGTATGCGCGTCGCCTGCAGATCCAGGAAAACCTCAGCCGCCAGATCGCCGACGCGGTCCAGCAGGTCACCGGCGCCCTGGGCGTGGCGGTGGTGATCGAAGCCAAGCACATGTGCATGATGATGCGCGGTGTGGAAAAGCAGAACTCTTCGATGATCACCTCGGTGATGCTCGGTGAGTTCCGCGAAAACGCCGCGACCCGCAGCGAGTTCCTCAGCCTCATCAAGTAAGCTGTCGTTCGAGAAAAACCGGCATCGATCGCCGGTTTTTTTTCGCCCGTGAAAAATCAGGTAAGCTGCGCGCCCTCTTCTTCCCTGCCGCGAGGCTTATACCGTGATCGTCAAAGCGCTTCGAGTTGGTTTGGGCCAACTGATCATCTTCATCGACTTCATCACCCGTCCTGGCAAGAAAAAACGCCCGGCCGATGCCCAGGCGCAGGTCGACCAGACCGCCCGCAGCCTGACTTTGTATCAATTCCACGCGTGCCCGTTCTGCGTGAAAACCCGCCGCACCCTGCGCCGCCTCAACGTACCAGTGGCCCTGCGCGATGCGAAGAACAACGAGCAGGATCGCCAGACACTGCTGGAGCAAGGCGGCAGGATCAAGGTGCCGTGCCTGCGTATCGAAGAGAATGGCGAGACCACCTGGATGTACGAGTCCAAGGTAATCATCGATTACCTGGACAAGCGGTTTTCGGCGGTCTGATGGTTCTTGGGGAGATGTGAAGGCCCCATCGCGAGCAGGCTCGCTCCCACATGGGATCTTCAGTGTTCACAAAACTTCTGTGGGAGCGAGCCTGCTCGCGATAGCGCCAGCCCGCTCACCACAAGACCCACCGCCTCACGCCGCCTCGGCAGCCAACGCCGCCCGTACCACCCCTGCCAGCCGCCTCAACCCTTCATCCAGCCGGGCCGGATCGATGTGGCTGAAGTTCAAGCGCAAGTGTCCCGGATGCTGGTCCGGCTCGGGGAAGAACGGCTCTCCCGGCATGAACGCCACATCCGCCGCCAGCGCGGCAGCGAGCAACGTGCGGGTGTCCAGCGGTTGCTTGAGGGTCAGCCAGAAAAACAGCCCTCCCTCGGGCATGTTCCAGTCCGCGATGTCGGAAAAGTGCGTGTGCAACGCAGCCTGGAACCGGTCGCGACGATCCCGGTAGAAATCCCTCAATTCACCGAGGTGACTGCGGTACTTCTCGCTACCGATCCACTGCAACGCCTGCCATTGACCGACGCGATTGGTGTGCAGATCCGCCGATTGCTTGAGCCGCAACAGGTGCGGGAACAGGTCAGGGCTGGCAATCAGGTAACCCACCCGCAGCCCTGGCAGCAGGGTTTTCGACACGGTGCCGGTGTAGATCCAACTGGCCTTCTTCAAGCGGCTGACAATCGGCGTGGCGCTGCCGCCGTCGAAGCTCAGTTCGCGGTAGGGTTCGTCTTCGATCAGGGTCACACCGAACTCATCCAGCAAGGCCGCCACCGCGTCGCGCTTGGCCTCGCTGTAACGCACCGCCGAAGGGTTCTGGAACGTGGGGATCAGGTAGATGAATGCCGGTCGATGCTGTTCCAGCCGCGCCCGCAACTGTTTCAGGTCCGGGCCATCGGCCTGCAGCGGGACGGTGATGCAGTCAGCGCCGAACAGCTGAAAAATCTGCAGCGCCGCGAGGTAGGTCGGTGCTTCCAGCATGATCTCGGTGCCGACGTCGATGTGCAGCTTCGCCGCCAGGTCGAGGGTCTGCTGCGAGCCGCTGACCACCAGCACCTGACTCGCCTCACAAGCCAGGCCCAGCGCCCGTGCCTGCGCCGCCAAGGCTTCGCGCAGGGCCGGTTCCCCTTCACTCATGCCGTATTGGCCCATGGCCAGGGGTATGGCGTCCCACTCCACTTTCGGCAGCATGGCTTCGGCGGGCAGACCGCCGGCGAACGACATCACCTCAGGGCGTTGGGCCGCCGCGAGGATTTCTCGAATCAAAGAGCTTTTGAGGCGCGAGACACGTTCGGAAAAAGCCATGGGGACCACCTGTAGCGAGGCATTGGGGAAATGAGTCAAACTGATTGACCGAAATTACTCCGACCTCTCTGGATACGTCAATATGCTTGACCTTAAAAATCCGACTTCCCAGCAAATGGCCATGGAAGCGTTTTTCTTCGGCTACCAGGCGTTCACCGCCAAGGCCGATGAAATGCTCGAGCGTCGTGGGTTGAGCCGCGTGCACCAGCGCATCGTTTTTTTCATCGCCCGGTATCCGTCCCTCAGCATGAAAGAGCTGCTGGCCCTGCTGGGCGTCACCAAGCAGGCCCTGAACATGCCGTTGCGGCAATTGATGGAAATGCATCTGGTCAACAGCGTCGCGTCCGAGACCGACAAGCGTAAGCGGCTGCTGGAGTTGACCGAGGAAGGTGCGCGGTTCGAACAGGCGTTGCGGCGCGAGCAGGTGAAATTGCTGGAGCGGGTGTTTGCCGAGGCCGGGGAAGCGGCGGTGAATGGGTGGTTGGCGGTGAATATGGCGCTGGGTAAGGGTCAGGTATCCGCCGACTGATATCAATCAAGTCATGCATGGCCCGAGCTATCGCCATCGCGAGCAAGCTTTGCTCCCACAAGATGATCCCTATCTGTGGGAGCAAGGCTTGCCCGCGATAGCACCCTCTCTGGCGATATATCCCTATCGCCGGACATTTCGTCTACAAACCAGAAAACATTATTTGCTTTATTTGTATACAAAAGCATAATTCGCTTCGTGCGAGTTTCTGACCAGCAGGTCAACTACCTCGCCAGCCTTACCTGCCTCAAGGCGCGCGAGCCCCCCCGGATGGCCTGCGACGCTGGAAATAACAATAAAACTGTTGAGGAGTACTCGCTGTGGAAAGCCGCAAACCCGAAGCCCGGACGCTGGACCTCTCGCCGCCATCAAGCCGTGGCTGGCTGGAGCGCATCTTCAAACTCAGCTTGCATGGCACCACGGTGAAGACCGAGCTGATCGCCGGCCTGACGACCTTCATCACCATGGCCTACATCATTTTCGTCAACCCCAACATCATGGCCGATGCCGGCATCGACCATGGCGCGGCGTTCGTCGCCACCTGCATCGCCGCCGCCCTCGGTTGCCTGTTGATGGGCCTGTACGCCAACTGGCCGGTGGGCCTGGCACCGGGCATGGGCCTGAATGCCTTCTTCACCTACACCGTGGTCGGCACCATGGGCTACAACTGGGAAACCGCGTTGGGTGCAGTGTTCATTTCCGGCGTACTGTTCATGATCCTGACCCTGTCACGGGTTCGTGAGTGGCTGCTCAACAGCATTCCCGTGAGCCTGCGGTTCGCCATGGGCGCGGGGGTCGGGTTGTTCCTCGGACTGATCGGTCTGAAGACCGCCGGAATCATCGTCGACAGCCCCGCCACCCTGATCAAGCTCGGCTCGTTGCGTGAACCCGGCCCGCTGCTCGCCGCCGTGTGCTTCCTGATGATTGCCGTGCTCAGTTATCACCGGGTGTTCGGCGCGATCCTGATCAGCATCATCGCCGTGACTCTGGCCGGCTGGGGCCTGGGCCTGGTGCAGTACAACGGTGTGATGTCTACGCCACCGAGCCTGGCGCCGACCTGGATGGCGATGGACGTGGCCGGAGTGTTCAACGTCAGCATGATCAGCGTGGTGCTGGCCTTCCTGTTCGTGCATATGTTCGACACCGCCGGCACCTTGATGGGCGTGGCCCAGCGTGCTGGCCTGGTGAAGCCCGATGGCCGGATCGAGAACCTCTCCCGTGCCCTGAAAGCCGACAGCGCCTCCAGTGTATTCGGCGCCATGGTCGGCGTGCCGCCGGTGACCAGCTACGTGGAAAGTGCTGCCGGTGTCGCGGCGGGAGGCCGCACGGGGCTTACCGCGGTGACCGTCGGCGTGCTATTTATTGCCGCCATGTTCTTCGCGCCGCTGGCCGGGATGATCCCCGCCTACGCCACCGCCGGTGCCTTGATCTACGTCGCCATGCTGATGATGGGCGGCATGGCCCATATCGAATGGGACGAGCCGACCGACAGCATTCCGGCCATCGTCACGGCCATCATGATGCCCCTGACCTTTTCGGTCGCCGACGGGATCGCACTGGGTTTCATCACCTACGTGGTGCTCAAGGCCGGCACCGGTAAACGCAAGGAAATTTCTGTCAGCCTGTGGGTGCTCTGCGCGATCTTCATCGCCAAGTTCATCTTCTTGTAAGCGACACCGTATCCACCCGCCTCACCCACTCGGTGAGGCTTTTGTACATCAGGAGCAAAGCAATGAATCTGGAAACCTGGCTGTTGTTCAGTGGCGCCGCGCTGGTGGTGATTCTCATCCCCGGCCCCCTGTCGTTATTGATGATCGGCAACAGCCTGAACTACGGCCTGCGTCGCTCGTATCCGGCATTCCTGGGTGGGGTGATCGCCTCGATCTGCTTGTTGAGCGCCTCGGCACTGGGGCTTGGGGCATTGCTGCTGGCTTCGGAGAAACTGTTCAGTGCCCTGAAGATTGTCGGTGCGCTGTACCTGTTCTACCTGGCCTGGCAGAGCTGGCAGCAATCGCGACAGCCCTCCCAAGGCGCCGAAGTGCCCCAGGCCGCCGCCGTCCCACGCTTTCGCGCGCTGTTTGGCCGAGCATTCGTGTTGGGCGCCAGTAACCCGAAAGACATCCTGTTCTTCGCCGCGTTCCTGCCGCAGTTCCTGAGCGCCGGGCAACCCTTCCTGCCCCAACTGCTGATCATGATCGCTACCTGGACCGTCCTCGACCTGCTCTGCAAGCTGGCCTACGGCCTCGGCGCCCATGGCGCGGCGCGGTACCTGCGTACCGGTAAAGGCCAGAGCTGGTTCAATCGCATCAGTGCAGGCTTGTTTGGAGGCGCGGGCGCGGCGTCTTTATTGTCAGCCCACTGAGTGGCAAAACGAGGCAACAACCCATCGATATACACCGTTCAGGAAAACATCTTACATAGAGGGCCATTCAATCATCGTTGAACAAGGACGTTCACAATGGCCAAGGTTATTCAGCCCTCCTCCGTTTATGCCGAGCACGGCATCGTCATTACGGATATAGGTTTGCACGCCAATGCGCGCACAACCGAAACGCTCGATTTCGAAGTTGCCGATCAATCGCAGCTCAGTTCAGAACTCAAGCAGCGACAGGCGCAACTTGAAGTTGTGGATAAACTTTACGGCCCGTTCCACATCGGCTCTGTGGCCGTCACCCGTTCAGCCCTGAATGCACTCGGCGCAACAACCGACGGACAGCCCCTGAACGGCGAAAATACTTTTTTCCGCATTCCCAATCGCTTTTTCCTGAACTCATTGCAGTTCAATGCCAGTGATATCGAAACCCGTCTAAAACTCACCGGCGACGCAAACGACTATCGGCTGCCAACGTTGCTGTTCGAAATAGCCAGCCAGCGGTCACGCTCCGCGCAATCATTGTTACGGGAAAATCCTGGAACCCAGGCTGAGCCGAGCCGCTATTGGAGCACGCTTGAAAGGCTTTTGAGGGCGGCCCAGCACCTCGACACCCAGACGCTGGTGCAACGATCATCCAGTTGGATCAACCAAGCCAAGAGCCAGGTCCTCATTCCCACAGGCCTGGGGCTGCAGGCCTTCGGCATCTACAGCGGCCTGCGGGGCCTGCAAGACGCCATCCGGGACAAGGATGCCTACCAGACCCTTTTCAACGGGGCCAGCGTGGCCGCCGAGGTGGCGTCCATCGGCGTCGAAGCGCTGGTGACCCGCCAAGCCACCCAGATGATCAAGGCCAGCCGACGCTCCCTGGGGGATTTCGCCAAGACGACCTTCGCCATCCGGCTGGCGCGTGGAAGCGGCCTGATTGCAAGTGTGCTCACGCTTCCTTTCGATATCATCGCCGCGGTCGACTCGTTCAAGGCCGCCGCCGGCTCCACCGGCCGCGAGGCCACCGACCACTACGTCAACGCAGCCTTGAGCGTGACCAGTGCCGCCATGGCCTTGACCCTCGGCGTCGCGGCGCTGGCAGGGTTTACATCAGCGGGTCCTGCGGGCCTGGCCGCAGGGCTTATCCTGGTGGTCGGCTCACAGATCTGGGGCGCTATCCGCCAAGTCGATGAAATCGACGATTACCTACAACTCACCGTCCATGAGCGCCTCCGCACGGGCTGGTTCGCCTTCTGGACGATCAGTCCCGATGACGATATCCAGGACCGATACACCCTCGCCAAGGCAACCGCTGAACAGACGAAGCGACTCCAGGCCAATGCCTTGTACCTGCTCAGCGGGCCGTTGAAAGACAGCACTGAAGCGATCGTTAACGGCAAGTTCACCGTAGAACTCGAACGGGTGACCTACAACACCCGGAGTTGGTGGACCGGGGAGCGGTATCAGGCAACCGCCGTGCGTCCCCGGATCAAGGACCGCGATGACTGGATCGATGCACGTAGCGGCGTAACGGCTGAAACACCCGGCGCAGTCATTGGAACGGCGGCAGACCACAAAGGCATCCACTGGTCCATCGGCGGCGGCAACGACACCGTTCTAGGCGTTGAAAACAAGCCGAACGTCTTCCATTACGGGGGAGGCGTCAAAGCACTGACCGGTGGAACGAAGGATGATGTGTTCATTTTCGAAGGGGCACCCGAGATGGTCGCTGGGAACCTGGAACCCCGACCGAGCCGCCTGATGGGGGGCGCAGGCAATGACACGCTGATTTTAGCCGGCGGTCCCAGCGACAGTCAGGCGCCAAGGCTGGGGTATCAGGTCGATCTGGCCGCTGGGCACGTCAGCGTCATCACCCAAGCCCCTCATGGCACAGCGAGCGGCGCCTACCGCCCTACTGTCCTTGAAAGCATTGAGCATGTCGAACTGCTTGAGGGCGGGACCAGCGTCATCAAGGGCACGGCTGGCCCGAACATCATCAAATCCCGCGGCAACGATTCAATCGAGGCCGGCGCGGGAGATGACCAGATCTCCATCCTCGGGGGGAATAACCGCGAGGCCGCCGGTGGCCCTGGCGAAGATGTCTACGCCATCGCCCATAAACCGGGTCATGTGTCGATCACCGAAGACGGCGTGGGTAATAGCGTCATCGCACTGGACTGGCGAGCGGACCTGATTGAAAGCTGGGCAATTGAAGCAGGCAACCTGGTGCTGGTCTCGGGCTTCGATTCAAACGATTGGGACGTGCGCAAAGTCACCGTCAACAACGTCTACGGCGACACTGCGTATCCCCGGTCCTTACAGAACAGCAAACTGACGTTCATCACGAAAGACGGTTTCCATTGGGTGCCCGACCTGCCCGACAGCATCGAACATGACAACTGGCTCGCCATCGAAGCCGTCATGGTGCAACAAGGGACGCCGCGAAACCCAGCCATCCTGAATGATAAAAGCGAGCAATCGATCGCCCATGACAAAGATACGAGCTATTACGTTTCTCGCCTGATCGAACTCACCACCCTCAACATCAAACAAAAAAGTGAATACTCCACCACGCTCCACCTGGACTACGCCCCCTCCGAATTGACTCGGATCGAGGCCCACTACAACGCCCATGTCATTCAGGAAGACGAATCGGACACGGTGAAGTATGGAGCGTGTGGCCTGACGCTGTACTTTGGCAATCGCCGGGTCATCATGAATAACCTGGCCAGTTCAGATGAGCGCTATACCGCGCGAAAAACCGCCACGGGACGCCGTGCATTTTCCGCCCTCGGTCCGAATCATACGGTGATCCTGATCTTGAATGACGGCTCATCCTACCGTCTGGCCCTACCCACCCCCGACTATGGGCTATTACTGGACAGGACGTTCATCGACAAGAACCCGGTGAAATGGAAAGCGGAAGTACCACTGCCACTCACGCCGACAAAAAAGAAATACGCCTATCTTCAGCCCTTGGATAAAAAGCCCTATTACATGGGTAACCGGGCGACCTGCGCCCTGCTCACTTCAGCCGCCGTACAAACGGGTGTCGAAGTCCTGATTGGCCAAGGCTCCAGCTACCTTGTCCACTTGGGCACGAACATGACGCTACGTCTCTCCACGCCAGGCGCACTGGCCAGCGCCAACCCCCGCTTACCCCAGGCCTCCTTGTGGGAGTTCGACGCTACACAGCTCGGCCAGGTCGAGATAAAACTGGCATCCAACCTGCTGCAAATCGGTGGAACGGTCATTCATCTGCCCGCTTATGAAGTTGACGACCTTGTGGACCAGATACGCGTTATCACCACACAAGGTGTTGTGTATGCGGTCGACAGTTTGTTCGAGAGCGTTTATGTAGAAGCCCTGGATGGTCGGTATTTTGCGCCCACGCTCGACCCCGATGCAGCGTTGTCCCTGGAACTTTCCAAGTTGTCGTCCGAACAACTGAGGGTCTTCAATGTTGCCGTCAAGGACGGCACTCCCGGCGCCCTGAGCTATCACCTCAAGACACGCAAGTGGACCCTGGATACAAATAAGTCTCGGGTTATTACGGCGCAGGATCTTAGAAAAACAAACGTGTGTGACCACCATCTCAAGATCTATCAGGAGGTGGCCCGGGAAGGCCTCAGCCAACACCCCCCCTTGGACGACGAGTCACTGCGTGTATTGCGGGAACAATGCACCAAGTTAGTAGAGGGTTTAACGCCGAGCAAGTCGTTGATGCTCGCCCAGGCAATCATCTTGGGTCCGCCATTTGCCAGGGAGTTGCCTTATATGAACTGGATACTCTCGTCGGACAAGGCCCTATCCAACCCGGCATAGCCTCATGCAGGCTTTTCCAGATATTTAGTTCAAACGCAATATATATGTAGTGCACCTGCGCGGGCCTTTTCCATGAACATCTTCAAGGCGACGATCAGCCATCTGTTTCAAGTCATATTCATTATTGATATCCAAGAGCCGAACTTCCAATGAGTCCAAGAAAAAACACCCGCCCCAATGTTTCAACTTCGTCCTCCGATACATCCCGCACCAGTCGCGATACAACGCCGGAAAGTTCACCCAGAGGTCCCATGAGGACGGAAGGAACGGACCAGGTATCCGTCTCGCCGTCGGGAAGACACACCGAAGCGTCAGAATCCCAGCCCACGACCTTCCAGGTATCCGAAATCACACAACAGGCGTCCGCCCAAGGTCAGGCCGCCCCGGTGTCGCTGGACAATTATCACCTTTCACCCGAACTGGTCCCCCTGTTATCAGCGCCAGACGCGACCTCTGGCATCCGGACGTTCAGGACACGCACCTACGTCGAGCTGGAAGACGGTGCAACGGTGTTGCTGGGTCGCGATGCCGAACAGAACTACCGGGCTCGATCAAGCACCGAGCTCATCGCCTCCGGACCACGCCTGGAACAAGTAGAAGGCAGTCTCCTGTGGCGACGGGTTCCCCAGCCCATCGAGCCGGGCAGCAGTGACTCCCCCCAGACCATCACCCTCCACAGCCTGTCGGACGATGAACTGTCCGAAGGGCCCGCGCCCAAACGCCAGCGCACGACGTCGCCTCCTCCGCAAAGTGAAGCCGCTGTGCAAGGCCCGGCGGTCTTCAAGCGGGATTGGGCGTTCAAACCCACGCTGACACTGCCCCATTTCATCACCGTGAACGATGTTCACTACAAGGTGATGAGCCGCATGGAAGCTCGAGATTACCCGATCCTCTACATTCAGCCGCCCACTCATCCCGCCTATGATTTCGATGTGCTGGAGGCCATCCTCAGGCATACGCCTGACGAACAGCCCAGGGCTGTCATACGCATCCCACCGGATAATCACTGGGAGATTGACGCCAGGCTGCCCTTCGAAAAACCCCTGACGGCTTACGTCAGGGACGTTTTCCCGGAGGTCACGACCGTGACCCTGGAAAACATCGCCAGAAAGCAATTCGAGCTGGCCAACAGCTCGACTTACGCCGACGCAGCGGGGCTGACCGCACTCAGGCAGATTTTCCACAGCTGGAAACAAGCCACCCCTTCACCGCACCCGCAATGGAGCGATCCATTATTGATGCTCTCGGTTCTGCCAACCTCTTCAGGCATTACAAGCACCTCGCGCGCGATCGAGCTGCCCTTCCCGTCCACGACGGGCACCTTGAACCGGCTGGACTTCGACCCCATGCGGTTCCGACGACAATGGGATTACTTCCTCTCGACGTATTCGACAGTGGACTTCAAACGCTTCATGGCCGACCTCCTGAGCCGTCATGGCTATACGGTCATGGAACCCAACAACTTCAACAGTTTTCCGGCATTGGTCTTTCGGCGCACAGGGCATGACTATCTGTTTTTCATGAGCCTGCACCGCACCCGGATCCCGAAGCTGTCCCTGCCCACCCACACCAACCCCAACACGACCGGCATGAACCTGGAAACCCAGGTCGGCGACGCCGCCGCGCAAGCCGTCAAGGACGCCCATGCCGCCAACAAGATCATCTGGCTCAAGGGCGGCTCCCAGATCCTGCCTGGCCACGCCGACACCGTCTTCATCATCCGGGACGACAATGCCCGGCTGTAACAGGCAGGCAAAAAAAAGCCCGCAGTGTGAGCGGGCGAAAAACCAGAGAAGCGCCATGCGCAGGCGCTTCCAGGAGCAGGCGGCTGCTTGGGGTCAGCTGCCGCGATAGGTTGAATAGGCGTACGGCGAAATCAGCAGGGGCACGTGATAGTGCTCCTGCTCGGCCGAAATGCCGAAGCGCAGCACCACCACGTCAAGGAAGGCCGGATCGGGCAATTGCACACCCCGGGCGCGGTAGTAATCGCCAGCATGGAATTGCAGCTGATAGACCCCCGAACGGTAGTTCTCCCCTTGCAACAGCGGTGCATCGCACCGGCCATCGCCGTTGGTCGACGCGCTGGCGACGAGGTGCAGTTGCGGGCCTTCCACACGGTACAGCTCGACCTTGATCGAGCTGCCTGGGCAGCCATGTGCAGCATCCAAAACGTGAGTAGTCAAACGTCCCATTGATTGTGCGCGCCTCGCTGCTGGGCAGTCCGGCCCGACGCCTCCTGAATCAGTTGAAAGACAAGCCGCACCGTTTCAGAGCATGAAACGCCGCGGCGATGTGCAAATTAAGACATTTTAATCTGAAATTGTACACAATAAAAAACACATATTTGCCGCACCCTTTGCCCACTCGTCCTTAAGCTCGGGTTCGGGCCAAACCAGAGGATACACGGCTCTTCTAATGATTAATTGACCAACCCGGCAGATTTCTTGCAGTGTAGGACCAGCCAGGGGTGCGGTGAAAAATGCAAAAATTCAGGCTTACAAATCGCGCATAAAGTTGTATACAATCAACCCATCGTCGTGACGCCAGCTGTTGCTTCATCGCCCGGGCGCCACCTACATGGTACGAACAAGAAGGAACACTGCAGTGAGCGCTGACTACCCACGCGACCTGATCGGTTACGGCAGTAACCCTCCCCATCCCCACTGGCCGGGCAATGCCCGCATCGCCTTGTCCTTCGTGCTCAATTACGAAGAAGGCGGTGAGCGCAACATCCTGCATGGCGACAAGGAGTCCGAAGCGTTCCTGTCGGAAATGGTCGCGGCGCAACCGCTGCAGGGCGAGCGCAACATGAGCATGGAGTCGTTGTACGAGTATGGCAGCCGTGCCGGTGTCTGGCGGATCCTCAAGCTGTTCAAGGAATTCGATATTCCGCTGACCATCTTCGCCGTCGCCATGGCCGCCCAGCGTCATCCGGACGTGATCCGCGCCATGGTCGCCGCCGGTCATGAAATCTGCAGCCACGGCTATCGCTGGATCGACTACCAATACATGGATGAAGCCCAGGAACGCGAGCACATGCTCGAAGCGATCCGCATCCTCACCGAAATCACCGGCGAACGCCCGCTGGGCTGGTACACCGGCCGCACCGGCCCCAACACCCGCCGACTGGTGATGGAAGAAGGTGGTTTCCTCTATGACAGCGACACCTACGACGACGACCTGCCTTACTGGGAACCGAACACCCCCAACGGCAAGCCGCACCTGGTGATCCCGTACACCCTCGATACCAACGACATGCGCTTCACCCAGGTGCAGGGGTTCAACAACGGCGACGACTTCTTCCAATACCTCAAGGATGCCTTCGATGTGCTCTATGCCGAAGGCGCCGAGGCCCCGAAGATGCTTTCCATCGGCCTGCACTGCCGCCTGATCGGCCGTCCGGCCCGCCTCGCCTCCCTCAAGCGTTTCCTCGAGTACGCCAAGGGTCATGAGCAGGTCTGGTTCAGCCGTCGCGTCGACATCGCCCGCCACTGGCAGCAGACCCATCCGCATCCTGGAGCCTTGAAATGACCGCGTTCCAGACCCTCAAGCCGTCGACCTTGAGCCGCGAGGCGTTCGTCGACGCCTTCGCCGACATCTACGAACACTCGCCATGGGTCGCCGAGAAAGCCTTCGATCTGGGCCAGGACCCGTCGATCGACGAGATCGAAACACTGCACCAGCGCATGAGCGACATCCTGTTGAGTGCCGATCACGCCAGCCAACTGGCCCTGATCAACGCTCACCCGGACCTGGCCGGCAAAGCCGCCGTCCAGGGCCAACTGACCGAAGCCAGCACGAACGAACAGGCCGGCGCCGGTATTCACCAATGCACGGCCGAAGAGTTTCAGCGCTTCACCGAGCTGAACGACGCCTACAAGGCCAAGTTCGAGTTTCCCTTCATCATGGCGGTAAAAGGCAGCAACCGGCACCAGATCCTCGCGGCGTTCGAAACCCGCATCCATAACCCGGTGGACACCGAGTTCAAGTGCGCGCTGGCGGAGATCAACAAGATCGCGTTGTTCCGACTACTGACCCTTTAGCGAGCAGCCTGAGTCCAGGCCAGCAAGCATCCCCAGCCAACTTATTTAAAGGCAGACAAGAAGAATGAAAGCTTACGCCGTACCTTTCGAGAAGTTCGTCAACCTGGCCGACGCCCGTCTCGGCACAAAGATCATCTCCGTCACCGATGACTGGTTCGCCGACGCCAACCGCCTGTTCCAGCCAACGCCGGCCGTGTGGAAGGAAGGCGTGTTCGATGACAACGGCAAGTGGATGGACGGCTGGGAGTCGCGTCGCAAGCGCTTCGAAGGCTACGACAGCGCCGTGATCCGCCTGGGTGTACCGGGTTCGATCAAGGGCGTGGACATCGACACTTCATTCTTCACCGGCAACTACCCACCGTCGGCGTCCCTGGAAGCCTGCTTCCTGGCCGAAGGCGAGCCGGACGACAACACCCGGTGGACCGAAGTGCTGTCCGCCGTCGAACTGCAAGGCAACAGCCACCACTACCACGAAATCAGCAACGACCAGGCCTTCAGCCATCTGCGCTTCAACATCTACCCCGATGGCGGTGTGGCCCGGTTGCGGGTCTACGGCATCCCGTATCGCGACTGGTCGGCCGTCGGCGACAACGAACAGATCGACCTGGCCGCCGCCCTCAACGGCGGTCGCGCCCTGGCTTGCTCCGACGAGCACTTCGGGCGCATGAGCAACATTCTCAACCCGGGTCGTGGCGTCAACATGGGCGACGGCTGGGAAACCGCCCGGCGCCGCACGCCAGGCAACGACTGGGTCATCGTCGCCCTGGGCCATGCCGGCGAGGTCGAGAAAGTCATCGTCGACACCCTGCACTTCAAGGGCAACTACCCCGACAGCTGCTCGATCCAGGGCGCCTTCGTCAAGGGCGGTACCGACAGCCAGATCGAAACCCAGTCGTTGTTCTGGCGCGAGCTGCTGCCAAGCCAGAAACTGGAAATGCACGCCGAACACACCTTCGCCGAGCAGATCAAGGCCCTGGGCCCGATTACCCACATCCGCCTGAATGTGTTCCCGGATGGTGGTGTGAGCCGCCTGCGGGTATTGGGCAAGGTCGCGAAGTGACACGATGATCGTTCCCACGCTCTGCGTGGTAATGCATACGGTGACGCTCTGCGTCGCAAAGCGGACGCAGAGCGTCCGGTGAGGCGTTCCCACGCAGAGCGTGGGAACGATCAAATCAAGAGATTAAGAAGACCAGCATGCGCACACTCAAGATCGAACCCTTGACCAAAGAAGCCTTCGCCCCCTTCGGTGACGTGATCGAAACCGACGGCAGCGATCACTTCATGATCAATAACGGTTCGACCATGCGCTTCCATCGCCTGGCGACGGTTGAAACCGCCACGCCGGACGACAAGGCGATCATCAGCATCTTCCGCGCCGACGCGCTGGACATGCCGTTGACCGTGCGCATGCTGGAGCGCCATCCGCTGGGCAGCCAGGCGTTCATTCCGCTGCTCGGCAACCCCTTTCTGATCGTGGTCGCGCCACTTGGCGATGCACCTGTATCAGGCTTGGTCCGCGCCTTCGTCACCAACGGCAGGCAGGGCATCAATTACCATCGCGGCGTCTGGCACCACCCGGTGCTGACGATCGAAAAGCGGGATGACTTCCTGGTGGTTGATCGCAGTGGCACAGGCAATAACTGCGATGAGCATTTCTTCGAAGAGGATGAGTGTTTGATCCTCGACCCCCACCAATAAGAGAAGCGTCCGATCACGCGAGAACAAGCGTGACGGGCGAGAGGTAACGACTGTGGAAGCACATTTGCTGGAATGGCTGAACCTGAGCATCCGCTGGGTTCATATGATCACTGGCGTGGCCTGGATCGGCGCGTCGTTCTATTTCGTCTGGCTGGAAAACAACCTCAATCGCGTCAACCCCAGGAGCGGCCTGGCCGGTGACCTGTGGGCCATCCACGGTGGCGGTATCTACCACCTGGAAAAATACAAACTCGCCCCGCCATCCATGCCGGACAACCTGCACTGGTTCAAGTGGGAAGCCTATTTCACCTGGATGTCGGGTATCGCGCTGCTGTGCGTGGTGTTCTACTGGAACCCGACTATCTACCTGCTGGCTCCCGGTAGCAGTTTGAGCGGGCCCGAAGGCGTCGCCCTGGGCATCGGTTCGTTGTTCGTCGGCTGGTTCGTCTATTCCTTTCTCTGCGACTCGGCCCTGGGCAAGCGCCCTGCCCTGCTCGGCGCGATCCTGTTCGTCCTGCTGATTGCCGCAGCCTACGGGTTCAGCAAGGTATTCAGCGGTCGCGGTGCCTACCTGCATGTCGGGGCGGTCATCGGCACAATCATGGTCGGCAACGTGTTCCGCATCATCATGCCGGCACAGCGTGCGCTGGTCGCCGCCATCGCCGAGAACCGCACACCCGATCCGGCGTTGCCGGCCAAGGGCTTGCTGCGCTCGCGCCACAACAACTACTTCACCCTGCCCGTGCTGTTCATCATGATCAGCAACCACTTCCCGAGCACCTACGGCAGCCAATACAACTGGCTGATCCTCGCCGGGATCGCAGTGGCGGCGGTGTTGGTGCGTCATTACTTCAACACCCGCCACGACAGCAACCGGTTTGCCTGGACGCTGCCGGTCGGCGCCCTGGCAATGATCTGCCTGGCGTATGTCACCGGGCCCAAGCCCGTGTCCACCGCCCCGGACGTGGCCAAGGCTCCCGCCGCCATCGAGTACCAACCGCTGCCGGAAACCGCAGTGGGCGGTGGCGCCAAGCCGCAAGCCGCGCCGGCACAGCCTGCCGCAGCACCTGCCCAGGCCGCCAATGCCCAGGGTCCTTCGTTCGAGAAGGTGCACAGCGTGATTCAGGAACGCTGCTCGGTCTGCCATTCGGCCAAGCCCACCAGTCCGCTGTTCAGTGCGGCGCCGGCCGGGGTGATGTTCGATACGCCACAGCAGATCCAGCAACAGGCCGCGCGTATCCAGGCCCAGGCCGTGGCCACCCAGATCATGCCCCTGGGCAACATCACCCAGATGACCCAGCAGGAACGGGACCTGATCGGCGCATGGATCACCCAAGGCGCGCAGACCAACTGAGTGACCCTGACCGGTCTGATTGAACCCGTTACGCACACTACCCGCTGACAGGCGACCGCTCGCCTGTCAGCCACTCCCTGCATCTCGACACACAGAGCCCCAGACAGTTGAACGAGCCTTCCGGGAATCTCTCCAGGCTCGACCACTCGTATTTGCCACAAGCAAAAACCTGACCGAACGGATGTTTTATTTGGAGAAAAAGGCGCCACACCAGAGCGCTGACAAAAAAAAAGCGGTACCACCTACCTTGGGAGCAAACCGAATGAAACGCACGTGCACCAGCCTGATACTCGCAGGATCCTTGCTGGCCGGCGGCCAAGCCATGGCCGACGATCTGTTCCAATGGCAGAACAACAGCCTGACTTACCTGTACGGCAAGGACTTCCAGGTCAACCCGCGCATCCAGCAGACGGTGACCTTCGAACACGCCGATGCCTGGAAATATGGCGACAACTTCTTTTTCCTCGACCGGATCTTCTACAACGGCAAGGAGGACGGCCAGTCGGGACCGAACACCTACTATGGCGAGTTCAGCCCGCGTTTGTCGTTCGGCAAGATTTTCGACCAGAAACTGGAAGTGGGCCCAATCAAGGACGTGCTGCTGGCCATGACCTATGAGTTCGGTGAAGGCGACAACGAGTCCTACTTGATCGGCCCGGGCTTCGACCTGGCGATTCCCGGCTTCGATTACTTCCAGCTGAACTTCTACAACCGCCAGACCGAAGGCCCACGCGCCGGCGACAATGTCTGGCAGATCACCCCGGTTTGGGCGTACACGATTCCCGTGGGCTCGTCCGACATCCTGATCGACGGTTTCATCGACTGGGTGGTGGACAACGACCGCAACGCCAAAGGCACCTCCCACGCCAACCTGCACATCAACCCGCAAATCAAATATGACCTGGGCAAAGCCATGAACCTGGGTGCCAAGCAGCTGTACGTGGGTGTGGAATATGACTACTGGAAGAACAAATACGGGATCGAAGACAGCGAAGGGTTCAAGACCAACCAGAGCAATACGAGCTTCTTGCTGAAGTATCACTTCTGATTACCCACCTTGATCCTGGATACACAAAGACTCTTGTGGGAGCTGAGCTTGCTCGCGATAGCGATGGATCAGGCTGAGTAAGTGCTGGAGTACCGCCGTCATCGCGAGCAAGCTCGGCTCCCACGGGGTTATGGGTGGTTGAGATTTCGCGTTCGCCATAGATCCCTTGTGGGAACGAGCCTTCCCGCGATGGCGCCGGGTCGGCTTGCATCACCCTCGGGCCAACCCCAGGAACCGGCTCAGCTCATCGCGCTGGGCCAGCGCATCCTGGCGACCCAGCTCGATCAGTTCGTTGCAATACCCCGACTCGAACAGCAGATAGCTCAACACACTGGCGCCGCTGGTCTTGGTCGCACCTGGCCCGCGCAGGAATAACCGCAGCGCACGGGGCAGTTCCTGGCGATGGCGGGCGGCAATTTCATCAATCGGTTGGCTCGGCGAAATCACCAGCACCTCCACCGGCGCCGCGCCCAGGGAGTGGGCCGGCACGTCATCGGGCAGCAAATGACTGAACCCGTTCAGACGCTGAAGCAACTCGATATCGCTTTCCAGACTGTCGATGAAGGTACTGTTGAGCAAGTGCCCGCCGATCTGCGCCAGGGTCGGTTGCAGACCGGTATAGCTGCGCGCCACCGGCTCCACCGCAGCGGGTCCACGGGGGTTGCCGCTGACGCCGATGACCAGCACCCGGTTCGCACCCAGGTGTAACGCCGGGCTGATGGGCGCCGATTGGCGCACCGCACCGTCGCCGAAATACTGCGGGCCGATCTTGACCGGCGCGAACAGCAGGGGAATCGCCGAACTGGCCATCAGATGCTCGACCGACAGCACGGTCGGCACGCCGATCCGACGGTGCCGCAACCAGGCGTCAATGGTCCCGCGCCCCTGGTAGAACGTCACGGCCTGGCCGGACTCATAACCGAACGCAGTCACCGCCACTGCACGCAATTGGTGCTCTGCGATAGCCTGCTCGATACCCGAAGCCTGAAACTGTGCCTCAAGCAACTCACGCAGCGGGGAGCTGTCGATCAGCGCCACCGGCAACCTGGCGCCCAGGCCCAGCAGGCTATGGCCAAGGAAACGTCTCGCCTGGGCAATGACCCCCCACCAGTCGCTGCGCATGACCTGATGGCTTCGCACCGCCTGCCAGAACGCGGTCAAGCGCTCGATGGCCGTCTTGAAGTGCATCGCCCCGCTCGCCAGACTGACCGCATTGATCGCCCCGGCCGAGGTTCCTACGATCACCTGAAACGGGTTCTGCGCCTCGTCCGGCAACAATTCGGCAATCGCCGCCAACACCCCCACCTGATACGCCGCCCGAGCCCCGCCGCCGGAAAGAATCAAACCTGTCACCGGTTCAGCTGGGATCATCGCAACACTCCGTGCTCATGGATGGAAACTACTGGCTCAACCGCGCTTGTCGTACAGCTTCGGCTCGCCCGGTGGGCGACTCTTGAAGCGCCGGTGGGCCCAGAGGTATTGCTCGGGGCAGTCGCTCACCGACTGCTCCACCCACCGATTGATGCGGATGCAATCGGCTTCCTCGGTCTCACCCGGAAAATCCTCCAACGGCGCCTGGATCACCAGGCGATAGCCGCTGCCATCGGCCAGGCGCTCCTGGACGAACGGCACCACCAACGCCTTGCCGAGACGGGCGAACTTGCTGGTAGCGGTCACCGTCGCCGCCTGGATGCCGAACAATGGCACGAACACGCTTTGCTTGGCGCCGTAATCCTGATCCGGTGCATACCAGATCGCCCGGCCGGCACGCAGCAACTTGAGCATGCCACGTACATCTTCACGCTCCACCGCCAGGGAGTCGAGGTTGTGCCGTTCACGGCCCCGGCGCTGGATGTAGTCGAACAGCGGATTCTTGTGCTCACGGTACATGCCGTCAATGGTGTGCTGCTGACCGAGCAAGGCCGCGCCGATTTCCAGCGTAGTGAAATGCAGGGCCATCAGGATCACGCCCTTGCCCTCGCGCTGGGCCTGCTTGAGATGTTCCAGCCCTTCCACATGAGCCAGCTTGGCCAGCCGCGAACGCGACCACCACCAGCTCATGGCCATTTCGAAGAAGGCGATACCGGTGGAAGCAAAGTTTTCCTTGAGCAGACGCTTGCGTTCAGCCGCGGATTTTTGTGGAAAACACAGCTCCAGGTTGCGCCTGGCGATGCGCCGTCGGTCGCCGGCCACCCGGTACATCAGCGTCCCCAGGACACGACCGACCCGCAACAGCAACGGGTAAGGCAACTGAACGATCAGCCACAACAGCCCCAGGCCGCACCATAGCAGCCAGAAACGCGGGTGAAAAAAGGCACTTCGAAAACGCGGGCGATCCATTACAGCTTCCATAAAGACATGGGCCGCGCATTCTACATCGTTCGACCCGGCTTGCGGCTCGCGGACGATCTCGTTATAAGTCTCGGCACTTTTAGTGACAAGCCGTTGTACGCCGACCATGAGCCAAACCGAACCGCTAGACCAAGATCCCGTGTTCCAGCTGAAGGGCAGCATGCTCGCCATTACGGTGCTGGAGCTGGCCCGTAACGACTTGGAGGGCCTTGACCGGCAGCTCGCGGCCAAAGTCGCCCAAGCGCCGAATTTCTTCAGCAATGCCCCGCTGGTGCTGGCCCTGGACAAGCTGCCAGCCACCGAAGGCTCGGTGGATCTGCCGGGGCTGATGCGCGTTTGCCGCCAGCACGGCCTGCGCACCCTGGCTATCCGTGCCAGCCGCATCGAGGACATCGCCGCCGCCATCGCCGTGGACATTCCGGTGCTACCACCATCCGGCGCCCGGGAGCGCTTGCTGGAGCCGGCGCCGGCCGAAGCGATAAAGAAACCGGAAAAACCACCGCAGCCCGAGGTCAAGCCGACCCGCGTGATTACCTCGCCCGTGCGCGGCGGACAGCAGATTTATGCCCAGGGTGGCGATCTGGTAGTAGTGTCCTCGGTCAGCCCGGGGGCGGAACTTCTGGCCGATGGCAACATCCATGTATACGGTCCGATGCGCGGCCGCGCACTAGCCGGCGTCAAGGGCGATACGAAAGCCAGGATCTTCTGTCAGCAATTGAGCGCTGAACTGCTCTCCATCGCCGGGCAGTACAAGGTTTCCGAGGATTTACGCCGCGACCCGCTGTGGGGGGCTGGCGTCCAGGTCAGCCTGTCGGGCGACGTGTTGAACATCATTCGGCTTTAACGGATACTGCCGCATTTTCCAAGCATCTCTAAAACGTAGCGAAAACGGCTAAAACGACGTAGGAAAAAGGATCAGGCAGCGTTTACCGGAGGTAAACCCGGCCCAGCACCCTATTCCAGCCAAGCCTGTCCAATTGCAGCAGTTTTCAAGAGATGTTTTTCAGGGACTGACAACGTCCTTTTTCCTTAGGGGTGAAACACCTTGGCCAAGATTCTCGTGGTTACATCCGGCAAGGGTGGTGTGGGTAAGACCACCACCAGCGCCGCTATCGGTACCGGTCTCGCGTTGCGCGGCCACAAGACTGTCATCGTCGACTTCGACGTCGGCCTGCGTAACCTCGACCTGATCATGGGTTGCGAGCGGCGCGTGGTCTATGACTTCGTCAACGTCGTCAATGGCGAAGCGAACCTGCAACAGGCCCTGATCAAGGACAAGCGCCTTGAGAACCTCTACGTCCTGGCCGCCAGCCAGACCCGCGACAAAGACGCGCTGACCCAGGAAGGCGTGGAAAAAGTCCTGATGGAGCTCAAGGAACAGTTCGAGTTCGTGGTCTGCGACTCCCCGGCCGGTATCGAAAAAGGTGCCCACCTGGCGATGTACTTCGCTGACGAAGCGATTGTCGTGACCAACCCGGAAGTGTCCTCGGTACGTGACTCCGACCGCATGCTGGGCCTGCTGGCGAGCAAATCCCGTCGCGCCGAGAAGGGCGAGGAGCCGATCAAGGAACACCTGCTGATCACCCGCTACCACCCGGAGCGCGTGGAAAAGGGCGAAATGCTCGGTGTCGAAGACGTCAAGGAAATCCTCGCGGTACGCCTGCTCGGCGTGATCCCGGAATCCCAGGCGGTGCTCAAGGCCTCCAACCAGGGCGTTCCGGTGATCCTCGACGACCAGAGCGACGCCGGCCAGGCCTACAGCGATACCGTTGACCGTCTGCTGGGCAAAGACCTGGAACACCGGTTCCTCAACGTCGAGAAGAAGGGATTCTTCGAGCGCCTGTTTGGAGGTAGGTAATGAACCTTTTTGACTTCTTTCGTGCCAACAAAAAGCCCAGTACCGCCTCGGTCGCGAAAGAGCGTCTACAGATCATCGTGGCGCACGAACGCGGCCAACGCAGCACCCCGGACTACCTGCCCTCCTTGCAGAAGGAACTGGTCGAAGTGATCCGCAAGTACGTCAACATCGGCAACGATGACGTGCATGTCGCACTGGAAAGCCAGGGTAGCTGCTCGATTCTGGAACTCAATATCACCCTGCCGGATCGCTGATCGATCCAGCTGGAGCCACGGCGGCTCGGGCCTGAACCTATGTGGGAGCGAGCCTGCTCGCGATGACGGTGGACCTTTCAGCTTCAATGCAAGCTGGACCACCGCAATCGCGAGCAGGCTCGCTCCCACACAGGGAATGGATCCGAGCCGCCGTTGGCGTTTGTACCGAGACTGTTTTCAATGCCCCTTTCCAACATCCGCATCATTCATCAGGACGCCGCCGTCCTGGTGGTCGACAAGCCGACCCTGCTGCTGTCGGTGCCCGGCCGGGCCGACGACAACAAGGACTGCCTGATCACCCGCCTGCAGGAAAACGGTTACCCGGAAGCACGAATCGTGCACCGATTGGACTGGGAAACGTCCGGCATCATCCTGCTGGCCCGGGATCCGGACACCCATCGCGAACTGTCCCGGCAGTTTCATGACCGGGAAACCGAAAAGGCCTACACCGCGTTGTGCTGGGGTCAGCCGGAGCTGGACAGCGGTAGCATCGATCTGCCCCTGCGCTACGACCCGCCAACCAAGCCTCGTCACGTGGTCGACCATGAGCACGGCAAGCACGCCCTGACTTTCTGGCGCGTGCTGGAACGTTGTGGCGATTGGTGCCGGGTCGAACTGACGCCCATCACCGGACGCTCGCACCAGTTGCGTGTGCACATGTTGTCCATCGGCCATCCGCTGCTGGGTGACGGGCTCTATGCCCATCCACAGGCCCTGGCGGCCTGGCCCCGCTTGTGCCTGCACGCCAGCATGCTCAGCTTCACCCATCCGCAAAGCGGCGAGCGCCTGCGCTTCGAGTGCCCGGCGCCGTTCTGAAGGATTGCGGTGCTCTCATCGCGAGCAGGCTCGCTCCCACAGGTATTGGCGTTGAACACAGAGTTTGTGTTCGACGAAGATCCCCTGTGGGAGCGAGCCTGCTCGCGATGACGGCGGCACAACCAACGTAGACTTCAAGCCTCTCCCTATCAACAGCCAATACGGTAAACTCCGCCCATTGCTGTCTGGAGCTATTTATGCGCGCAGAGTTGAACCAGGGCCTGATCGATTTCCTCAAGGCCTCCCCTACCCCGTTCCATGCCACCGCCAGCCTTGCCCAACGCCTGGAGGCGGCGGGTTATCAGCGCCTCGACGAACGCGAGACCTGGGCCACCGAGGCCAACGGTCGCTATTACGTCACGCGCAACGACTCTTCGATCATTGCCTTCAAGCTGGGCCGCAACGCGCCGCTGCACGACGGCATCCGCCTGGTCGGTGCCCACACCGACAGCCCTTGCCTGCGGGTCAAGCCCCAGCCTGAGCTGCAACGTCACGGGTTCTGGCAACTGGGGGTGGAAGTGTACGGCGGCGCGCTGCTGGCGCCGTGGTTCGACCGCGACCTGTCCCTGGCCGGACGCGTCACCTTTCGCCGGGACGGCAAGGTCGAAAGCCAACTGATCGACTTCAAGGCGCCCATTGCCACGATTCCAAACCTGGCCATCCACCTCAATCGCGAAGCCAACCAGGGTTGGGCCATCAACCCGCAGAACGAACTGCCGCCAATCCTCGCCCAGTTCGCCGGCGACGAGCGCGTCGACTTCCGTGCCGTGCTCACTGACCAATTGGCCCGCGAACACGGCCTGAACGCCGACGTGGTGCTCGATTACGAGCTGAGCTTCTACGACACCCAGAGCGCGGCGATCATCGGCTTGCATGGCGACTTCATTGCCGGCGCGCGCCTGGACAACCTGCTGTCGTGCTACGCCGGCCTGCAAGCCTTGCTCAACGCCGACTCGGAAGAAACCTGCGTGCTGGTGTGCAACGATCACGAGGAAGTGGGCTCCTGCTCGGCCTGTGGCGCCGACGGCCCGATGCTGGAACAGACCCTGCGTCGCCTGCTGCCTGAAGGGGAAGAGTTCGTACGGACCATTCAGAAATCTCTGTTGGTTTCTGCGGACAACGCCCACGGCGTGCACCCCAACTACGCCGACAAGCATGACGCCAACCACGGTCCCAAACTCAACGCCGGGCCGGTCATCAAGGTCAACAGCAACCAGCGTTACGCCACCAACAGCGAAACCGCCGGCTTCTTCCGCCATCTGTGCATGGCCGAAGAAGTGCCGGTGCAGAGCTTCGTGGTGCGCAGCGACATGGGTTGCGGCTCGACCATCGGCCCGATCACCGCCAGCCAGTTGGGCGTACGCACCGTGGACATCGGCCTGCCGACCTTCGCCATGCATTCGATCCGTGAACTGTGCGGCAGCCATGACCTGGCGCACCTGGTGAAAGTGCTGAGCGCGTTCTATGCCAGTCGTGAGTTGCCCTGACACCATCCCCTGTAGCGAGGGGATTTATCCCCGCTGGGCTGCGCAGCAGCCCTAAACCAACCGCGCGGTGTGTCAGGCCAAAATGAGTCGCTGTCGTTGGGGCTGCTGCGCAGCCCAGCGGGGATAAATCCCCTCGCCACAACAGCGTTTGATACAGGTCATCCCGACTCCGCAGAACCCCAGCTAGACTGACCTTATCACCCCGACAAGGCCGTCACCATGATTCCCGCGTCCATCTTCAACGCCATGCTGGTGCCCATCCTCGCCGGCATGATCCTGCTGACCATCGGCTTCAATTTTCGCGACAAGAATGTCGGGGTCTTCGCCATGTGGATCGGCATGCTGCTGATCCTCGCCACGGTTCTGTTCAGGATCATGACCAAGCTCAACGAGTCACTCTGACGCCGCCTCCAGCACGTCCACGCCGACATGAATCGCATCGTGTCGCCAGAACTCCAGGTCACAGTCGATCAGCCGTTGATGCTGGTCATAATTGACCCGCGCAATCCGCAACCCGGGGCTGCCGACCGAGACCTTCAGCGCCGCCGCAGCTTCAGGCTGTAGAGACGTGGGTACGATTTCGAATTTCACCCGGCCGTAGTGCAGATCGTAGTGACGGGCGTACAACTCGGTCATGGACTGGTTGAGATCGAATCCGAGGATGTCGGGAAAATACTGCGGGTTCAGGTAATGCTCGACATACAACACCAGCCGCTCGTCGATACGCCGCACACGGCAGATCTGGATCACACTCGACAACGCCGGCAATTGCAGCCAGGCACACACCGCCGCCGAGGCCGGTTGCAGACGGGCCGAGATCACCTGGGTCGAAGGCACCCGCCCCTGGGCCCTCACCATGGCGTGGAAATGGCTACGCTGCATCAGGTTATAGGCCAGGCGTGGCGGTGAGACGAACCAGCCCCGACGTTCCTCGCGATAGATCTGCCCTTGGGCTTCGAGCTGCAACAGGGCTTCACGCACGGTAATGCGCGTGGTCCCGAACAACTCACTGAGCTTGCGCTCGGCCGGCAACTTGCTGCCGGGGGCCAGCAACCCATGGTCAAGCTGCTCCTGCAGGACCTGCCCGATGGTTGTCACCGCTTTGGTTGTCTCAATGCGCATCAACGTTACCTATCTGGACTAGACCAGCACTGTTTCGGGGCGGGATCGGCGCATGCATCGAGCCGCTTTTCGTTCCTGCAAGCCTAGGCACTGCACATGACTGGCAGATGACAGAACCGCCGAACGGTCGATCCGCAGACCTGCAAATTTGCGGCCAAGCCCTTTCATATCAGCTGTTTAACCATGGTCTACGCTTAGCTATCAGCCACTGCGCGCGAACCGAATCGGTGTAGGTGCATCCACCACCGACATCAAAATGTCACAGGGCTCGCCTACATTGGCTCAGGTATTGCTGACCTAGACCAACATAACCGCCAACACAACCGCAATCGCAGCGTTGAAAACGCCCATAGGAGCTTCGGATGAAACAGCTTTTCCTGGCATCACTGTTAGGCTCGACCATTGCCATGTGCACCGCCGCCATGGCCGCTGATACCGATCTGAAAACGTTGGAAGCCGCTGCGAAAGCGGAAGGTGCCGTGAACAGCGTCGGGATGCCCGATGACTGGGCGAACTGGAAAGGCACCTGGGAAGACCTGGCCAAGACCTACGGGCTGAAACACGTCGACACCGACATGAGCTCGGCCCAGGAAATCGCCAAGTTCGCAGCCGAGAAAGACAACGCCAGCGCCGACATCGGCGACGTCGGCGCGGCGTTCGGCCCGATTGCCGTCAAGCAGGGTGTGGTTCAACCGTACAAGCCAAGCACCTGGGAGCAGGTTCCGGACTGGGCCAAGGACAAGGACGGCAACTGGGCCCTGGCCTACACCGGCACCATCGCGTTCATCGTCAACAAGAAGCTGCTGCACGGTTCCGAAGCGCCCACCAAATGGGCTGATCTCAAAACCGGCAAATACAAGGTATCCATCGGTGACGTGAGCACCGCGGCCCAGGCTGCCAATGGCGTACTGGCGGCGGCACTGGCCAACGGTGGCAACGAGAAGAACCTGCAACCGGCCCTGTTGATGTTCGCCGAGATCGCCAAGCAAGGACGCCTGTCCATGGCCAACCCGACCATCGCCACCATGGAAAAAGGTGAAGTCGAAGTCGGTGTGGTCTGGGACTTCAATGGCCTGAGCTACAAGGCCAAGATGGCCAACCCGGATGATTACGTCGTGCTGATTCCGTCCGACGGCTCGGTGATTTCCGGCTACACCACCATCATCAACAAATACGCCAAGCACCCGAATGCCGCCAAGCTCACTCGCGAGTACATCTTCAGCGACGCCGGCCAGATCAACCTGGCCAAAGGCAACGCCCGGCCGATCCGCGCCGAGCACCTGACACTGCCGGAAGAGGTCAAGGCCAAGCTGCTGCCGAACGAGCAGTACAAAGGCGTGACCCCGATCAAGGACGCGGACGCCTGGGAGAAGACCTCCAAGGCACTGCCACAGAAATGGCAGGAAGAAGTGATCATCAATATGCAGTGAGGCGGTAGCTCCCGCTCGGATATCCGCTGGAGATATCTTGTGGGAGCAAGCTTTTCTGTGGGAGCCGAGCTTGCTCGCGATGCAGGCGCCGCGGTGCAACTTCAAGACCGTGTCATCGTTCATCGCGAGCAAGCTCGGCTCCCACATTGAGCGCGTTGACACTTGCATCTTCTTTTCGGTCTGCCTCTGCGGAGCCTTTTTCCCATGAAGCACAACGTCATCCTGGTAGTGCTAGACGGCCTCAATTACGAAGTCGCCCGGCATGCCATGGGACATTTGCAGGCTTACGTCAGCGCAGGACGCGCGGCTCTCTACAAACTGGAATGTGAACTGCCGGCCCTGTCCCGCCCGCTCTATGAATGCATCCTCACCGGCGTCGCGCCCATCGACAGCGGTATCGTGCACAACAACGTCTCGCGCCTGTCGAACCAGCGTAGCGTTTTCCACTACGCCACCGAAGGCGGCTTGAGCACGGCTGCCGCGGCGTACCATTGGGTCAGCGAGCTCTACAACACCTCACCGTTCGTGGCTGGGCGGGATCGTCATACCGACAACCCCGAGCTGCCGATCCAGTACGGACATTTCTACTGGAATGACCACTATCCCGATTCCCATCTGTTCGCCGACGCCGAACATTTGCGTCAGCGCTACACGCCGAACTTTTTGCTGGTGCATCCGATGAATATCGACGATGCCGGCCACAAGCATGGCCTCGACACCCCGCAATACCGCAACAGCGCCCGCTCGGCCGACATCAACCTCGCGGTCTACCTGCAAGCCTGGCTCGATGGCGGTTATCAGGTGCTGGTGACGTCCGATCACGGCATGAGCAACGATCGCTCTCACAACGGCCTGTTGGCCGAAGAACGGGAGGTGCCGCTGTTCGTGTTTGGGGACAGCTTCAGCCTCGACCCCGCCGCGAATCCCCGGCAGACCGAACTGTGCGGCACCCTCTGCCAGTTGCTCGGTGTTGCTCACGACAAACCCTATTGCCAGGAGTTGCTCAAGTGAATGCCATGACGCGCGGCAAATGGCTGGCAGCGTTGTGCCTGGTGCCCTTCGCGATTTTCTTCATCGTGTTCCAGATCGCCCCGCTGCTCTGGGTGCTGGTCAACAGCCTGGAGTCGGAAGAGTTCGGTTGGGGCCTGGCCAACTTCAGCAAGATCTTCAGTTCGAAGTTCTACCTGCAAGCGATCCAGCACAGCCTGGAAATCAGCTTCTGGTCCAGTGTGTTCGGGATCATCATCGCAGTGCTCGGCAGCTACTCACTGCGCCGGGTCGATTCGAAGCTGCGCAACTTCGTCAATGCTTTCGCCAACATGACCAGCAACTTCGCCGGCGTACCCCTGGCGTTCGCCTTCATCATTCTGCTGGGGTTCAACGGCAGCATCACCCTCATGCTCAAGCAGGCGGGGATCATCGAAGACTTCAACCTGTACTCGAAAACCGGGTTGATCATCCTCTACACCTACTTCCAGATTCCTCTGGGCGTGCTGCTGCTCTATCCGGCCTTCGACGCGCTGCGCGAAGACTGGCGCGAGTCCGCCGCGCTGCTGGGCGCCAACGGCTGGCAGTTCTGGCGGCACATCGGTCTACCGGTGCTGACCCCGGCGCTGCTGGGTACCTTCGTGATCCTGCTGGCCAACGCCCTGGGTGCCTACGCCACGGTGTACGCGCTGACCACCGGCAATTTCAACGTGCTGCCGATTCGTATCGCCGCCATGGTTTCCGGCGACATCTCCCTCGACCCGAACATGGCCAGCGCCCTGGCCGTGGTGCTGGTGGCGTTGATGACCCTGGTGACCGTCGTCCATCAGCTACTGCTCAAGAGGAGCTACCATGTCTCGCGCTGAATCGAGCCCTGTCGGCCTCTATCATCGGGCCGTGGTGTACCTGCTGTTCGCCATACTGCTGTTGCCCCTGGCCGGCACGCTGATCTATTCCATCGCCAGCAGTTGGTCGGCCACCGTGCTACCCGCAGGCTTTACCTTCAAATGGTACGTGCAACTGTGGAGCGACCCACGCTTCCTCAGCGCCTTCGGCCAGTCGCTGATCGTCTGCGTCGGCGCGCTGGTGCTCTCGGTGGTGCTGATCCTGCCACTGTTGTTCGTGGTGCATTACCACTTCCCGAAACTCGACGCACTGATGAACATCCTCATCCTGCTGCCCTTCGCGGTGCCGCCGGTGGTGTCGTCGGTAGGACTGCTGCAACTCTATGGTTCCGGCCCGCTGGCAATGGTGGGGACGCCGTGGATCCTGATCGGCTGCTACTTCACCGTTGCCCTGCCGTTCATGTACCGCGCGATCACCAACAACCTGCAGGCCATCAACCTGCGCGACCTGATGGACGCCGCGCAGCTGCTCGGTGCCAGCACCTTCCAGGCGGCCTTGCTGGTGGTGCTGCCCAACTTGCGCAAGGGCCTGATGGTGGCGCTGCTGCTGTCCTTCTCCTTCCTGTTCGGTGAGTTCGTGTTCGCCAACATCCTGGTGGGCACCCGCTATGAAACCCTGCAGGTCTACCTGAACAACATGCGCAACAGCAGCGGCCACTTCACCAGTGCCCTGGTGATTTCCTACTTCTTCTTCGTACTGGTCCTGACCTGGGCGGCGAACATTCTGAACAAGGACAAAAGCCAATGAGCTACGTCAGCGTCCAACACCTGCAAAAAGGCTACGCGGGCACGCCGGTGTTCAGCGACATCAATTGCGAAATCGGCAAGGGTGAATTCGTCACCCTCCTCGGCCCTTCCGGCTGTGGCAAATCCACGCTGTTGCGCTGCATTGCCGGACTGACGGCGGTGGATGCCGGCAAGATCCTGCTGGACGGCCAGGACATCGTCCCCCTGAGCCCGCAAAAACGCGGCATCGGCATGGTGTTCCAGAGTTACGCCCTGTTCCCCAACATGACCGTTGAACAGAACGTCGCCTTCGGCCTGCGCATGCAAAAGATCCAGGCCGAAGATAGCCGCCAGCGCGTGCAGGAGATCCTGCGCCTGGTGGAACTGCACGAGTTCGCCACCCGCTACCCCCATCAACTCTCCGGTGGCCAGTGCCAGCGCGTTGCCCTCGCCCGCTCCCTGGTGACCCGGCCGCGCCTGTTGCTGCTGGACGAGCCGCTGTCAGCCCTGGATGCGCGGATTCGCAAACACCTGCGCGAACAGATCCGACAGATCCAACGCGAGTTGGGCCTGACCACGATTTTCGTCACGCACGATCAGGAAGAAGCCCTGACCATGTCTGACCGGATTTTCCTGATGAACCAGGGAAAGATCGTACAGAGCGGCGATGCCGAAACCCTTTACACTGCGCCGGTCGACGTTTTCGCAGCCGGCTTCATCGGCAACTACAACCTGCTGGACGCCGACAGCGCCACCCGACTGCTGCAACGGCCGGTGAACAGTCGTATCGCCATCCGCCCGGAAGCCATCGAGCTGAGTCGCAACGGCGAACCGGATGCGCTGATCCGCAGCCACAGCCTGCTAGGCAACGTGATCCGCTATCGGGTCGAAGCCCGCGGCGTGGAACTGGTGGTAGACGTGCTCAACCGTTCGGCGGCCGACCTGCATCCCGATGGCGCCCGCCTGGCGCTTTCCATCGATCCGTCGGCCCTGTGTGAGGTAGCCTGATGGCTGTGTTGATTTTGAAGCTGATATTGAGAAGGGAAACGCACTGATGGCCCTGGCAATTTTTGATCTGGACGAAACCCTGATCCACGGCGACTGCGCCACCCTCTGGAGCGAGCAGATGGGGCGTCTGGGCTGGGTCGATCCCGAGTCGTTCATGCGTCGCAACAACGAGCTGATGGACGCCTACAGCCACGGCAAGCTGCGCATGGAAGAGTACATGGACTTCAGCCTGGAACCGATGATCGGCCGCACACCGGAAGAAGTCGAACACCTGGTGATGCCCTGGGTGGAGGACTTCATCGAACCGATCATCTTCAGCGACGCCACCAAGGCCATCGCCGAACACCGCAAGGCCGGCGACCGGATCCTGGTGATCTCGGCTTCGGGCACGCATCTGGTGGGGCCGATTGCCGAGCGCCTGGGCATCGATGAGATCCTGGCGATCGAGCTTGAAGTGGCCCATGGGGCCTACAGCGGCAAGACCGTGGGCACCCTGACCTACCGTGAAGGCAAGATCGCCCGGTTGCTGGACTGGCTGGACGCCGAGGAAGAAAACCTGGAGGGGGCGAGCTTCTACTCTGATTCACGCAATGATCTGCCGCTGTTGCAACGGGTGGACTATCCCCATGTGGTGAACCCGGATCCGGTGTTGAAGGCCCATGCCGAATTGGCGGGGTGGCCGATTCACAGCTGGAAATAAGCCGACGTTCGCCGGGAGAGCCCAGAGCAGCGGCCTTCATTGGCATCTGCTCAATAAGGCACGACATACAGCGCACCGCTCACGCTGCTTTCGCCAGGTAATGCACAGGCGATTCCATGGGTATTTTCGGCGTGGTAGTAGGTGTAGTAACCCGCCGGACAAATGCCGCCATGCTCACCGAGCCAATACCTGCCGCGAGGCAGCGGGAAAGGCCGGGCATACAGGCTCTCCAGCGTCTGGAGCTGCCCACTGCTGTTGATCAGGTATCCGCCGACGGTTCTCAGCCATTGATGAAAAGCCGCCAGACTCGTGAAGGTGCCGGGCACCACGATCCCCAGCAACCAAGTATTGCTGACTTGGGCCGTATACGTTGCTGACTGCGCCGGCGTGCTCGAATCAGATACGGTGATCACCGCATTACCCCGTCTGAACCCTGTCACCTGGCCGTTGGCCGTGACCGTCGCCACCTGGGTATTGCTGGACGTGTACCGGTAGGGCGGGGTTCCACCCGCTGCCCTGCGGGTCACTGTGTTACCGGGAGCATCAGCTCCCGTCGCGGGCCAGGAAGCGAAGATCCTGAAACCATCCACTGCCAACGGCGTGCGGTCGATGGACAGCGGCCCGCCAAGAAGAAATGCCTGGTCAGCGCTGCGATAGACGAATGTCGCGTCACCCGTCGTTGTCGTGGGTAACGTCAAGAGAATAATCGGCAGCCATCGGTCGGTTTCAGCGTAAAAATCTCGCTGATACTGCTGGGCACCAAGCAATCCTCCAGCAGTGTAGAAAAGCGCTTCGATCGGTAAGTCACGGCCTGCATTCTGTGCCCAGGTAGCCACGCGTACTTCGTTCTGGACCGGGCCTATGGCCGGATCGCCATTACCCAACGTTCGCGCCTCGAGGCTGGCGTGGAATGCACTCGCCGAAGCTGTACCGAGTGAAGCACGCACATTGAAGCCGCACTGATGGTGTGGCCGTTGCGCCGACGCAACGGACTGGAAGTGCGTCAGCCATTGGGTGGCGGTGGTGATCCCCTGGGACTGGCATTCCCGACTTGTGCCTGGAAACGTCTGGTATTGGCCGCAACCTTTGTCGTCTCTTTCGAACGTCCAACCGTCCACGGGAAACGAACACAGGATTTCTGGCTTGAGCGCCTGTTTGGAATCATTGTAAGCGTGAAAAATGAAGCCGTTGTTATAGCCATAGGTCAAGGAGATGTACTTCGAATCTTCCCTCAAGTACGAGAAAGATACGCCGCCGCTTGCCACTGAAAAATGGCTGGGGTTCCAGAAATAATATGAGGCGGATGGCTGTGTTCCTCTGAACAAAACTCCCGAACACAGGTACGCCGGCGAGGTGGGACCGCAATCGGCCACTTTTTTATAATAACGGGCGGTCAGATTGATCGCTGTCTGCCTGCCTACTTCGTCAGCATTATTGGTATTCAGCTGTTGTGCATGTTGTGAAGTCGCGTTGCATCCCAGCAACAGTGCAATGCCAAAGGCGATGGGAAGTATTTTTTTCGTTGTTGTTGAGACCAACATGGCTGGACTCCACTCAAGGCGGTACCGGGTTCGATTAAAGGCGCGAAAGTCAGGGGTTGCCTACTGTCAGGAATGACAGTTCGAGCAATTACCGGTTCAATGAATGGAATACAGGCCCTTGTGACGAGGGTGCTTGCTCCCGCTTGAGTGCGCAGCAGCCCGCTTTTTTTGAGCGCTTCGCACTCCAGTGAGAACAAGCTCCCTCGCCACAGGGAAGCGTGCCATGACTGTCTGCTGGCGCGGATTGACTCCTTGTTCCGAAGTGTCCGATGGCACTTGTGCCCAGATCGACTCCAAGCAGATAAGGGAGCGTGCGAACATTAATGTCCGTAGTGCGGCGTAAGCAGACATCCCCCCACACTACCCGAACACGGAAAAGGCCTTGGCCAGTTCCAGCAGGGCATTTTCGTCCTGCACGTCCATATCGCCATCAGCATCGGTATCAGTCTTGACGTTGACGGTATCGTAGGCACCGTTCGTTTTTGAAGCGGAGATAAAAGTCGCGAACTGTAGCGCCTCGTCTTTATAGAACTCCACGAGAATATCGGGTGAGCTGTCGCCGTCAATATCTTCTTTGGACAGGCGGATCTCTTGTTTGGCCATCACAACACCTCTTCTGTCAGGGAAACTATCAGAGAGACCTCTATGGCTCTCGAGGCAAATCTAGAGCGGCTGTCTTCACGCCGTCTACTGGCAGACCTGACAGGGTGTATATCCATCTAGTGAGTGAAATCAAACTGACCTGTACGGGGGAATACAGAACAATGGCTTGTTCACGGCAATACGCTGACGTCGCGAATTTCGCCGCAGAGGGGGCGTGGATCTACAACCATGAAGGTATTAACCGGCGGACAGCAGGTAACGTCTACTGTCAGGCAGGAATGACGGTTCGGACCAATGCCCGGACATTGAAACCTTGTGGGAGCCGAGCTTGCTCACGATAGCGGTGGGTCAGCTTGCACGATGTTGTCTGTGGTGCCGCCATCGCGAGCAGGCTCGCTCCCACAGGTTTTCGCGGGTTCATGAAAGCAATGTTCGGGCACCCATACTTGTGGGAGCCGAGCTTGCTCGCGATGGCGGTGGGTCAGTCAACTACGCTGCAAACTGATCCGACGCAATCGCGAGCAAGCTCGGCTCCCACAGGCCCCACTGTCGCTCCACGGGTCCACTCAGTTCAGGCTTTCATCAATCACCAGCACCAATTTTCCTGATACCTGGTTGGTCGCCAGCTCGGCGAACGCCGCCTCGGCTTCCTGGATCGGGAATGTCGCGGCCAACTGTGGGCTCAGGCGTTTCTCGGTGAATAACGGCCAGACATGTTCACCCAGCTCCCGCAGCAGATCGGCCTTGAATTGATCGTCGCGACTGCGCAGGGTCGAACCCAGCAACTGGATACGCTTGGCGAGGATCTTCGCCAGGTCCAGGTGGCTTTCCCGTCCGCCCATCAGCCCGATCAACACCCAACGCCCGTCAACTGACAAAAGTTTCACGTTGAGTCTGGCGTAGCTGGCGCCCACCGGATCGAGGATCACGTCGAAGGGCGCGAAGTCGTTCAAGCGCTCGATGTCGTCCGCCCGCACAACCCCGCCCTGGGCGCCCAGCGCCTCGCAATAAGCCAGCCGATCGGCAGAACCGACACTGACCCAGCATGGGTTGCCAAACGCCTTGCACAGTTGGATTGCAGCGGAACCGACGCCACTGGCTCCGGCGTGCAGCAGCACTTTTTCCCCCGGCTTGAGGCCTGCCAACTGGAACAGATTCAGCCACGCGGTGCTGTAGACCTCAGGCAGCGCGGCGGCTTCAGCCAAGGACAGGCCCTCGGGCACCGGCAGCACATGCCGGGCATCGACCACCACCTCCTCGGCCATGCCACCGCCGGCGAGCAAGGCACACACGCGGTCGCCCACCTGCCAGGCCGAGCCCGGCCCAACTTCGCTGATGATCCCGGAACACTCCAAGCCCAGCACGTGACTGGCCCCGGGAGGCGGCGGATAAAGTCCGGCTTTCTGCAACAAATCGGCCCGATTCAGGCCGGCAGCCGCCACACGAATGCGAACTTGCCCTACGTCGCATGTCGGACTTGGCTCATCAGCCCATACCACTTGGCCTTCAACGCCTTGCAATGCTTTCACGGTGCCTCCATAGTGAGTCTCGACTGGGCCCGCTGCTGTAACGCCGGGCTTTCTTGCATTATGCGCCCGGGCCACATGGAACCGGCGACTTCAAAGACGGCCTAATATGCGTTATCAATTGTCCCTGCGTCGAATCAGTATGAAGCACCTGTTCCCCAGTACCGCCCTCGCGCTTGTCATTGGCCTCGGTCTGTTACCCCTGTCGAGCGATACGTTCGCAGCCAACAGCTGGGACAAGCTTCAACCTGATCGCGACGAGGTGATTGCCAGCCTTAACGTCGTTGAGTTGCTAAAGCGCCACCACTACAGCAAGCCACCGCTCGATGACGCGCGCTCGGTCATCATCTATGACAGCTACCTGAAGCTGCTTGATCCGTCGCGCAGCTATTTCATGGCCAGCGATATCGCTGAATTCGACAAGTGGAAGACCCAGTTCGACGACTTCCTCAAGAGCGGCGACCTCAACGCCGGGTTCGTCATCTACAAGCGTTACCTGGACCGCGTGAAGGCGCGCCTGGATTACGCCATTGCCGAGCTGAACAAAGGCGTCGACAAGATCGACTTCAATGCCAAGGAAACCCTGCTGGTCGACCGCAAGGACGCCCCTTGGCTCAAGAGCACAGCCGAACTCGATGACCTGTGGCGCAAACGCGTCAAGGACGAGGTGCTGCGCATGAAAATCGCCGGCAAGGATTCCAAGCAGATCCAGGAAACCCTGACCAAGCGCTACAAGAACCAGTTGGCCCGCCTGGACCAGACTCGCGCCGAAGACGTTTTCCAGGCGTACATCAACACCTTCGCCATGTCCTACGACCCGCACACCAATTATCTGTCGCCGGATAACGCGGAGAACTTCGACATCAACATGAGCCTGTCCCTGGAAGGCATCGGCGCGGTCCTGCAGAGCGACAACGACCAGGTGAAGATCGTGCGCCTGGTACCGGCGGGCCCTGCCGACAAGACCAAGCAGGTCAGCCCGGCGGACAAGATCATCGGTGTCGCCCAAGGCAACAAGGAAATGGTCGACGTGGTCGGCTGGCGTCTGGACGAAGTGGTCAAGCTGATCCGAGGCCCGAAAGGCTCGGTGGTGCGCCTGGAAGTCATTCCGGCCAGCAATGCGCCGAACGACCAGACCAGCAAGATCGTGTCCATCACCCGCGAAGCGGTGAAACTGGAAGAACAGGCCGCGAAGAAATCGATCCTCAACCTGAAACAGGATGGCAAGGATTACAAGCTCGGCGTCATCGAGATCCCGGCCTTCTACCTGGACTTCAAGGCGTTCCGCGCCGGGGATCCGGACTACAAGAGCACCACCCGCGACGTCAAGAAGCTGCTGACCGAGCTGCAGAAGGACAAGGTCGACGGCGTCGTCATCGACTTGCGCAACAACGGCGGCGGCTCCTTGCAGGAAGCCACCGAACTGACCAGCCTGTTCATCGACAAGGGCCCTACCGTGCTGGTGCGCAACGCCGATGGCCGGGTGGACGTACTCGAAGACGAGAACCCGGGCGCGTTCTACAAAGGGCCGATGGCCTTGCTGGTCAACCGCCTGTCGGCCTCGGCCTCGGAGATTTTTGCCGGCGCCATGCAGGACTATCACCGGGCGTTGATCATCGGTGGCCAGACGTTCGGCAAAGGCACCGTGCAGACCATCCAACCGCTGAACCATGGCGAACTGAAGCTGACCCTGGCCAAGTTCTACCGGGTGTCCGGCCAGAGCACCCAGCACCAGGGCGTGCTGCCTGACATCGATTACCCGTCGATCATCGACACCAAGGAAATCGGCGAAAGCGCCCTGCCCGAAGCCATGCCGTGGGACACCATCCGGCCAGCGATCAAACCGGCGGTGGACCCGTTCAAACCGTTCCTGGCCCAGCTCAAGTCCGACCACGACAACCGCACCTCTCAGGATGCCGAGTTCGTGTTCATCCGTGACAAGCTGGCCCTGGCGCAGAAATTGATGCTGGAGAAAACCGTCAGCCTCAACGAAGCCGACCGTCGCGCCCAGCATGCCGACATCGAGGCCAAGCAACTGGCGATGGAAAACCTGCGTCGCAAGGCCAAGGGCGAAGAGCCGCTCAAGGAACTGAAGAAAGAAGACGAAGACCTGATCACCGAACCGGAAAAGACCAAGCCGGAAGACGATGCGTACCTGAGCGAGACCGGGCGAATCCTGCTGGATTACCTGAAACTCAATACAGCGGTCGCCAAGCAAGGATGATGGCCATTTAATGGTGACTCTCGTCGGACTGTCATCAAACTGACATCAGTCTGTCGTGAAATATAGGACTGGGCACCCCACCAAGGTGCCCGGTCCTTTTTTTATCGCCAGAGATCGCCATGACCACGACCGAACAGCTGAGTGCCTTGAGTTCAATCCTGGCTCAAAGCGGTTTGCACAGTCTGTTCCAACCGATCGTATGCCTGTCCGAACGACGCATCCTGGGTTACGAAGCCTTGACCCGCGGGCCGTCCAACAGCCCGCTGCACTCTCCCATCGCCTTGCTCTCCGTGGCCCGCCAGGCCGGACGCCTCAGTGAACTGGAACTGGCCTGCCGACGCAGCGCCTGCCAACGCTTCAACGAGCAAAAATTGCCGGGCAAGCTGTTTCTCAATGTCTCGCCCGAGTCGCTGCTGGAGTCGGCGCACCAGACCGGACGCACCTTGCAACTGCTGCAGGACTTCGGCATCCCGCCCAGCCAGGTGGTCATCGAGCTGACCGAACAAACCCCGATCGATGATTTCCAGCTTCTGCAGAACGCGCTGCATCATTACCGGGCCATGGGCTTCTCCATTGCCCTGGACGATCTTGGCGCTGGTTATTCGAGCCTGCGGCTGTGGTCCGAATTGCGGCCCGATTACGTGAAGATCGACCGCCACTTCATCGACGGCATTCACCAGGACGCCCTCAAGCGCGAGTTTGTCGGCTCGATCCTGAAGATCGCCCGGACGTCCCGCTCCCAAGTGATTGCCGAGGGCATCGAACTGCCGGAAGAACTGGCGGTGCTGATGGAAATGGGCGTCGATCTGGTCCAGGGATACCTGCTTGCCCGCCCTCAGGAACAGCCATCACGGGATGCCAAGGCGCTGATGCCCAGGCAGGACAGCGGCACGGTGCCGCTGAGCGATGAAATCAACGACCTCAGCGCCCTGCTCAACGAGCAACCAGCCATGCCCCATGACACCCCTACGGCACGGGTCCTGGACGCTTTTCGGCGCCAGGCCAACCTCAATTCCCTGGCCGTGCTGGACAATCAGAACCGCCCCTGCGGCATCGTCCACCGCCATTCACTCTCGGACGCCTTGCTCAAACCCTTCGCCACCGACCTGTTCGCCCGCAAACCCATCAGCCGCCTGATGAGCGATGATTTCCTGGCCGTGGAACTGAGCCAATCGCTGCAACAAGTCAGCCGCCTCATCACCAGCCGCGCCCGCCAGCGCATCGAAGAAGACTTCATCATCACCCTCAACGGTCACTACCTGGGGCTGGGCCGGGTGATCGACGTGCTCAAGCTCATCACCGAACTGAAGATCCAACAGGCCCGCTATGCCAACCCGCTGACCCTGCTGCCGGGCAACGTACCGATCCAGCAGTGCCTGACCCGTCTGCTGCAACAGCGACAGGAAGCGGTGATCTGCTACGTCGACATCGACAGCTTCAAACCCTTCAACGACATCTATGGCTACGGTCGCGGCGACGAAGTCCTGCTGTGCCTGGCCCAATGCCTGAACGAACGCATCGACCCCAGCCGCGACTTCGTGGGCCACATCGGCGGCGACGACTTCCTGCTGGTCCTCGGCCCGGAAGACTGGCGCAAGCGCCTGAACCAGCTGCTGAGCGACTTCCAGACCCATTGCCGCCGGTTCTATCGTCCTGAGCATCTGGAGGCTGGGTGCTTTACGGCGTTGAACCGGCAGGGGATTCGACAGGAATTTGCGTTGTTGTCGCTATCGATTGGCGTGGTGCATCTGCGCTCAGAGGTTTGCGGGGAGCTGGATGCGAGCCAGTTGGCGGAACTGGCTTCGCAGGCTAAGCATCATGCGAAGGAAGTGCCTGGGGGGAGTTTGTATTTAGTTGAGGCTGAGCCTACCGAGTATGTGGGTGCAGTGGTTTGAGCTGCATCCCTAGCGGATGGGATTTTCCTGACAGCTTGCGGTTCTAACCCCTTGCCGACATCGCCTTGCGCCATTGCCTACAACTACGCCAGAATCCGCCGGCTTGTGCGCTTTGGGCCACGTCGGTAGCTTGAGTCCTGTCACTGCTCATCAGTGATCGGGTTTAGTCGCCCGCCTCAACCTAAGGCGTATCAAGTCCCTGTTGGACAGGCTTTGCTGTTCCTGTATTGATGGTGGCTGTACGCAGGGCGCCCTCGGGCGCGCCGGGATTCTTAGGTTCACCGGTCGACTAACCTGCGTACAGCTGCCGCCCTCTCGTTTAGTCGCGAGGTGGTGCCAGCATTACTTACAGGAACCTAAGTAGATGGCCAAAATTACACCGAACCCTCCAGCCACAGACGAACCCGCATCACGCGTCCAGTCAGCCCGTAACAAAAAACTCGATGACGCTGCTACGCGAGCTCTGGATTTCTATCTGAAACCCACGCCTGAGAAAGAAACGTCCGACACACACACTCTCTTCATCATCGCGCCTGATGTGGACTCTGAGTGTTTGCTTGCCAACCTCAGTGAAAACCTGGCGTCAGCGAATGCCATGATCAGTGATTTGGCGTTTGACCTTGAGGGTTCGCGGCGGCATGTTGCGCTGGGGATTCAGCAGGTGATTGAGTTGAGTGAACTGTTGGCGAATCGGGCTTTGGATATTGTTGAGGTGAGGTAGACGGGATTGCGTGCCTTCGAACTAGAAAGATCTTGCCTACAAGATTTTTCTAGTTCGCAAACAACTATATCCAAGTTACCATGTCAATGGATCTTCTTGGCTAGCCTTGTAGAGATCATCATTCCATTCTTCTGCCAGATACCTATAAATATCCTCAAAAAACACCCTGCAATCTTTCCTTCCATCCCATCCGGGCGGAAGCGATGAGTGTGAAACCACGTCGTGTTCAAATATGTCACTGAAATCATATTCCGGATCATCAATCGCTATTGCCAGCACGCAGAAAAAAACAAACTTATGTCGATAGCTTAAATTTCTGAAACGATGAATAACGTACCTATAAATCAACTCCTTTCGATCTTCAGCACATTCGAGCTTATATCGCAACAGCTCCTCGCCCAGACTCTCTTCGCAATCATATATTTCGAATCCACCCAGAAAATGATCCAGCTGAGGTTCATATGGGCGATCAAGAAACGGATGCATCAACATCGAATCCTCCTACGGGATAAGCGGTGACCGGACGTAGCGTTTCATAATCGAACCTGACTTCGAATACATTAATTTCACTTTGAAATATCGGACTTTGCCAATCATTTACATTGGGTATATACCCTTGACCAACATTTGGCATATACATACGAACAACCGGATTACCTCTTCTGTCCTCACCTGTAAATCGGGGAAGTTTTCGAGCCTCCCTGCTTAGCGCCTCACTCATGGCTTGATGCTGCACTCTAAAGTTATTGAACTTCGTAGAGCAGTTAGCGTTCCACTTCCTCTCTTGGGGAGGCTGTACTTCTTTGGTTACGCTTTCTGATGATTTTTCATCAGGAATAAACGAGCCATATCTATTAGATTTTTTCAAAATCATCCCTTCCTATCGAGTTACGAACTCAAGCTAGTTTCTAGCTGGTAAGGTTCGAGACAAACCAATAGCAACCGCATAAATTGAGGCCGATTCTTTACCCTCATCGAAATCCGTGTCCATTCCGAATACATCATTTGCCACTGTGCAGAGCTTTGTAGTGCCAGAAAACGAGCGCTCCTATATGTAATTCCACGTAGAGCTGTCTTCGGCTTCAGCCTTGCGAATATCTTCACTCCACACATCGCTAGCCAGTCTATATATTTCCGCAAAAAAACCGCGAGGATCTTCCATTTCCTCCCAACCGTCAGGGAGTGATGAATGCTCTTCAGGGTCGTGTTTCAACAATGTCTGAAAATCATAGCCATCATCCAAAAGCGCTTCTTCTAAGCACTTATACAGTAAAAACCGCTCCCGATAGGACCGCCTTACTTTCAAAGAATAGTTAACAATCAACCTCTCCCTATCGGATTCGTCATTGGGATCAAATTTATTAAGCTCTACCCCTAGCGTTTCCTCCCTATCATAAATATCAAAGCACCCCAGAAAATAGGATGGTGTTGGTATATATGGGAGTCCAGTGCCTGGATCGATATGCATCTTAAACCTACCTAATTGGATATAACGTAAACGGAATCTCTGTATCCGGATCGAACTTCATTTCAAATCTATCCATTGCCACAAGCGTTGGATTTGATGGATCTCTCCTATTTGGAATATAACCCTCCCCTGCTCCTGGCAGATCCATTCTTACAATATGATTATTGCGCTGATCCCGCCCCGTAAAAGGTGAGAGACCGTTTTCCTTACGACTGATTGCAAGATTGTATGCTCTAAGCTGCATTTCCCAGCTGGAGAACCTTGAACTTGGATTTCCTCTCTCATTTCTAGGTGTAACGCCGGTAGAGGGATCCGTACCGTTAATTGCCCGTTGCTTCCAGGCTTCATCGGAAACCGCCAAGCTATGTTTACTGACCATATGCATGCCCTGCTCCCGATCTAAACGCCTGACCTCTTGCTCCGCCAACTCTTCTACGGTTGGCTTAGGCAGTCGCTGCTCTCCCTCATCCACCCCAACCTTGGCAGCCGGATCCTGCTCCCCAGCCGCCGGCCTGCACCCACCCTTCCCCGGGCAATCCACCAACCCCAACGGATCCACCCACCCCGTCGGGTTCAGGGTGTACCGATACCCATTGAGCCCACCCGCCAGTTTGCTCGGATCAGGGGTCAGGTAGCGGCCCGTTTCCGGATTGTAGTAGCGGTGCCGGTTGTAGTGCAGGCCGCTTTCCGGGTCGAAGTATTGGCCCTGGAAGCGCAGCGGTTGTTCCAGCTGTTCGCCGCCGCCGTGCTCTATCGCTCGGACTTTGCCGTAGCCGTGGTAGCGCGCCGACCAGACGATCTGGCCGCCGTAGTTGGTCAGTTCCTGGGGCGTGCCCAGGTGGTCGAGGTGGTAGTAGAACGGGCAGGCGTTGAGGCCTTTGCCGTCGAGCAGCGCCAGCGGACGGAAGGTGCCGGGTTCGTAGAGGTAGCTGCGGTGGTGATGGCGGCTGCTTTCGGCGACAAGCTGGTCGCCCTGCCAGAAGAACTCGGTGGTCAGGCCGGCCACGGTCTTGCTGATACGTCGGCCGAAGGCGTCGTAGCGGTAGGACGTTTCGCGACCGTCCGCCGTGGTGACGCCGATCAGGCGGTGCTGGCTGTCGTAGCGGTATTCGGTGACGAGGACCTGGGCCTTGCCACGGCGTTCGCGGATCAAGTTGCCGAAGGCGTCGTAGTCGTAGTGACGGTCGCCCTCCATCAGCAGGCGATTGCCCTTGAGGTGGGTCGGGCCGGGGCGGTCCTGCATCAGCAGGTTGCCGGCCGGGTCGTGGGCGAAGTGTTCCGCGGGATCGGTGTGGGAATGCTCGATCCGGGTCAGGCGGTCCAGCGGATCGTACTGGTACTCGCGCCGCCCTCGACGGCTGTCGGAAATGGCGGCGAGGTTGCCCTTGGGGCTGTAGGCATAATCGCGCCAGAACAGCGTCTGCTGGCTCTGCAGCACGGTGTGGGCCTTGAGCCGGCCCTGTTCGTCGTGTTCGTACTGGCTGAGCAGCAGGCCCTGTTGGCGCTGAAGTTCGCGGCCGCCACGCAGCTGGTGTTCGGTGAGGCGTGCGCCGTTCAGGTCGATGGCGGTCAGTGCACCGCCCGGGGCATGGTGGTAGTCGAGGCGGCTATCGTCCGGCAGGCGCAGGTGATTGAGCCGCCCGCAGGCGTCGTAGCCATAGCGCAGGGTGCCCCAGCCCTGATGCTCGGTGATCAGCCGGTCCTGGGTGTCGTACTCGAAGGCCAGCGGATGGTCGCTGCCGTCATCGACATGAACCAGCCGACCCAGCCCGTCGTAGCGGTACTGGATCGTCTGGCCGTCGGGCAGGGTCTTGAGCCGTAGGCGTCCGACCGCGTCACGCTGGTACTTGGTAACCCATTGACTGTCGTCGGCACCGAACTCGGTTTTCTCCAGCAGATGCCCATTGAGGTCGTAGGCATAAGCGGTGCGCTGGCCATCGAAGCCGATTTGCTGTCGGATCAAACCGCTGGAGGTGTAGTCCAGCTGATACTTTTCCCCGGACTCGTTCTCGATCTCGGTCAGCAGCAGCCGCGCCGAGTCGTAGCGGTAGTGCAGCGTACTGCCGTCGGGATTGATGCGGCGGCTGACCAGGTGCAGGTCGTCGGCGTACTCGTAGCGGGTGACGCGGCCCTGTTCGTCGCGCTCGGAGGTGACCTTGCCGTAGGCGTTGTAGGTCCAGGCTCGAGTAGCACCAGAGGGCAAGGTGGTCTGCAGCAACCGGCCCACGGCGTCCCATTGGTAGTGCGTCACCCCGCCGTGTTCATCCTGGCGGGTCAGCAAGCGCCCCAGGGTGTCGTAGGCAAAAGCCCGCTGGCTGCCGTCAGGCAGGGTTTCTTCTGTCAGTTGGCCGAGCCGGTTCCAGGTGAACCGGTGTTCACTGGCATCCGGGTAGTGGATCGACAACAACTGCCCGTGGGCATCGTAGGCATACCAGGTGCGCTGTTGATCCGGGTCGATGGCCTCGATCACCTCGCCACGGTCGTTGCGCCGATAGGTCCATACGGCCTTGCCACGGGAACGGGCGTGCAGGAAACCGTTGCGGTATTCGTAGGACGTGGGCGCGTCTTCGGGTGGAATCAGCGCCACTAGACGCCCGACTTCGTCGTAGTGGTATTCGGTGACGGCGCCCAACGGGTCCTGTTCGGCGATCAGCCGGCCTTGTTCGTCGTAGGCCTTGAGGTGTTCGCCGCCGTCGGGCTCGACCTTGCGCACCAGCCGTGCGCGGTCGTCGTGGACATAGGTCTCTTCGCTGCCGTCGAGGTGCCGGACCGTGACGCTGCCGTCCTCGCCCCAGCTGTAACGGGTGTCCATCTGCGCGAACGAGGCCCAGTGCCGCACGCAGCGGGCGGCCTGGCCGACGCCCTGCCATTCCCAGAAGAAACTTGCCCCGCCGGCCAGTTGTCGCTGGAGGATGACGTGGGCATCGTCGTAGTCGTAGCGCTCGCTTTCCCCGGCGGCGTTGGTCGCTTCGACCAGCCGTGAGCGCGCGTCGTAGCGGTAGGTCGCCAGGGTCTGTTCGGTGCGCCAGGCTTCGTCCAGGGTGAGGGCCGGGTGAAAGCTCTGGTAGTCGAGGGCGATGAGGTGACGCTGTTCGTAGCGCAGTTGCAGGGCGCGTCCGGCGCCGTTGTCCAGGCGGCTGATGTCGCCATGGATGTTGCGCTGGATCGTCAGGCGGTTGTCGTAGCGGTCGCTGAGGGCGGTCAGATAACCGTCGCGAAAGTGTAGGAAAGGCGCCTGTTCGCCGGGTTGGGCGACGATCAGTTCATCCGGCTCGGTGCCCAGGTAGATGGCCGCCCGAGCCAGGCTGTTGTGGATTGCCGGGCGCTGGGCATTGGGCAGCGGAAAGGTCGTGCGACGGTTTTCCTGGTCGATCCAGATGACCTGCTCGCCCTCAAGCAGCAGGCGGTGCGCCAGGGCATGGCTCCAGCCGCGTCCCAGCCCCACGTCCTGATCCGCCGCGCTGCTGCGGTACAGGCGGGTGAAGACGAACGACAAGCGGCCATCGAGCGTGCCGTCGTCCAGGGTCAGCAGTTCCTCGCCGGTGACCATCGATACCGGACAGCCGTCGGTGCGGGTCAGGGCCGCGCTGTCGGCGCTGTCGCCGTTGGGGTTTTTCGATTGGGCCGGGGCGTCGTCGTGGGGTTCGGGCTTTTTCAGTGTGGTGTTGCGTTGCGCATCCCAGCGCAGCTGCATCCGGCCTTTTTTTACTCCGGCCGCAATGCCGCGCGCCGCCACAGTCTTGTAACGGTCGACGTAGCCCATGAAACCGTTGACGACCGCAAAGATCGCGCTGACGAAACGCTGTACGGCATTTATCAGGCTTGCGCCGTGCTTGGCCAGCCGCATTGCCAGGTAAGCGACGCCAGCCCCCGCCCCGGCGAAGGTCAGCACCACGCCAATCAGCAGGTCAAGCAGCAACTGCACCACCACCGTCGAGAGTGCTTCGCTCGTTTCGCCGGCGATCTCACTGGGTGGCAGCATCTCCAGCCAGAGACTGGCGGTGCGAACCAGCAGGCACAGCGCCGCTTCGTCACTGGTCAGCAACTGCAGCTTCGCCATCACTTGCGGCGCGTCCTGCGCCAGCTTCATCAACTGACTGGCACTGCTGCCCAGGCGGTCAACAAACTGCCCGGGGTCCTTGAGGATGTCCGAGAGCAGGTTGAGGCTGTCCCATACCCCTTCGATTGCCGCCCAACTGCCGGCAAGCAAGCCGTTGCCCACCGCAGTTGCCGAGGTGGCCAGGGATTGCTGCGCCCACTGCGGCTTGAACCCCTGCCATTCGCCGCGCAGCCAGTCTGTCAGTTGCGTGGTCAGGCCATCGTAGGAGGAAAACAACTGACCGATCTGCGCGGGCGATACCTCGCCCTGGACATGGACCCGATAGAACTTCCCCGCATCCCCCCTGAAGACTCCCAGCCCCTGGGCATCCAGGATGACCGGCGTGACCTCGCCGCTGTCCACCGCCACCACATCCACCACGATGTCGCCCAGCGGAATGTCGTACACCGATTCGAGTTTGCTCTCGATCGTCATCACCCCGCCTTGGGGGCACTGGACGACGGTGGAGAGGAAATCATCATCGCCGGTGCTGACGACGGTGGTGTTGTCACCGAAGCGAATCAGCCGCTCCATGCCCATCAGCGAAGGCAGGTCGGCCGCCTGGCTGGCCCGGTCTGCCGCACGGCCGTACCAGCGCTCCAGTTGCTCGCGATAGAGGGAAAGGGTGTCTTTGAAACTGTCGAGCTCCTGCTCGATACGGTGCACCTGATCCATCAAGGCATGACGCGATCAAGGGCCAGCAGGAAAAACCGGTCGAACATGGGCAAACGTCTCGCAGCACTCAGGAAGCGCGAGACTTTGCCGGGGATCGCAAAGGAAATAAGTCAGGGAAAGATGCAGTAGACGTAGGGCGATTCGCTAAATGCAAAAACCCATCGCCCCCTTGGAGTCGATGGGTCTTTAACCCACCAAAAAGATCGTCGTCGGCGATTGCTCAGCGCATGCGTCAGTTGCTGAAGCGCCCGCGATTTAAAGCCGCATACCCAACTGAGCCCCAGGCAAACATATTCATTTTCGACTTGGCTGCCCGATTTTTCTTGAGCGGCCCAGGAAAATCTCAAGAATGCCCGGTTTTTCCGATTTTCTTTAACCGGTCCGCGCCAGGATCCGTCAGAACAATCAAGCCTCCGCCGACTCCGGATACTCATACTCGAACACCCGGACCACTTCCGAAGCATGCCAGGACGCGGCGGCCACTCCATCGGAAGGGCCGGAAAAACGCCCCAGGCGTTCGACACACTCGAAGAAACCGGTTCGGGGTAACCGGCTGGCGCCCTGGCTGATGACCAGGGAGCTGCGCAACGGCTGTTCGGCCCGGGCGTCCAGCGCCGCCAGATGTTCAAGGGCGGCGGTCAGGGTCTGCATGGCCGGGCTGGGCAGCTGCAAACGCTCCAGCAAGGCACGATACGTCAACAAATGGCGCTGGCGGCGCGCCTGGTCCAACTCACCCAACAACCCATCCCAATGCTGCCGACTGATACGTACACTCACGATCCTTCCCTCCAACCCGGCACCGTCAATTCCCAGGCCAGACTACGTCGAATCGCAGCATCGGGCTGACGCTCGCCGCTTTCGATCATGGCCAGATAAGACGGGCTGATACCTACCGTGCGGGCCAGCGCCTCGATGGCGATGCCCTTCCCTTCGCGCAAACTGCGTAATTGATCCAGGCCAGGAAGAATCTGGTCCGGTGCCGCCGCGTGCTGGGCCTTGGCCTCTTGCGGCGGTGCTTGATGGATGCCTGCGGCTTTCAACAACGACTGGTACTGGTCCCACGGCAAAACCGCGTACTCGGGCTCTCCGTCGCGTGTGATTATCTGAATATCCATCTCTACCCCGTAGGACGATGACACTTAGCGAGTCAGCCTTTTCCTTGGAAGTGTAATCCTAATTGGCGGCTAAGGTCGCGGGGTGATGGTCGTCCGAAGGGAAACGAACAGAATCAGGGCTTTTTCTGCTCCTGGAGCTGCAGTTGTCGAGGGGTATCGGGAAGTCTTTCGACCCGTGCGAGCTTGTCGGGGGACTGCGCATCACGCCAGGCGCGGAAGGCACTGAGCTCGTCATCAAGGGTTTTCATGATCCACGCCAGCACGGCGATATCGTCGATCATGCCAAACATTGGCAGCAGGTCCGGAATCGCATCCAGGGGGCTGAGGAAATACATGAGCCCCGCCACCACCGATAGCAACGACTTGGCACTGACCGCCCGGTATTCGCCGCGCCAGTAAGCCAGGCATAACGCCTGCAACAAACGCAGATCGTCCTTGAGCCTCCCCAGCCGTCCGCCTTCCCGGGCACTCTTGCGGGCGACGGCAAACAACAGCGTCGGCAAGCGGCCACGGGCCAGCAACCGTCCTGCCAAAGGCAGGAATCGTGCAAAATTCCACGGTGCCTTCATTTTTTCTTCCTACTGAAATGTTATCCACACAAATTGTGGATAACCTTGTGAACAGAGCTGCATTTCACCGCTGAAGCCCCCGTTTCATAAGGCCTGAGCTCAGATCGGGCGTTTTTTACTCACATAAAAAAACCCAATATTTCATTGACTTGACAGGCCGACTGGGTCTAGCCCAGCGCCTGTATTGCCTATGACTGCCGTCCGCGATGTGCGTTCGGTTTTTTCGGATTTTCCGCCGCCCGGATGCGACAACGCCCCGCATAAGCGAGGCGTTGTCGTTATAGCAGACGCGATTACTTGGCTGCGTCTTCTTTTGCCGGATCCTTGATCGCCAGCAGTTCCAGGTCGAAGACCAGGACCGAGTTGGCAGGGATCGCAGGGCTCGGGCTCTGGGCACCGTAGGCCAGGTCGCTCGGGATGTACAGTTTGTACTTCTCGCCGACATGCATCAGTTGCAGACCTTCGACCCAACCCGGGATCACACCGCTGACCGGCAGGTCGATTGGGCTACCGCGTTCCACGGAGCTGTCGAACACGGTGCCATTGGTCAGCTTACCGGTGTAGTGGACAGTCACTACGTCGGTCGGCTTGGGCTGTGGGCCGTCAGCTTTCTTGACCACTTCGTACTGCAAGCCGGAAGCGGTGGTGGTCACGCCAGGCTTCTTGCCGTTTTCCTCGAGGAATTTCTTGCCGGCGGCCGCCGACTCTTCACTCATCTTGGCCATGCGCTCTTCGGCACGCTTTTGCAGTGCGGCAAAGGCTTCGACCAGTTCTTCGTCTTTCAGCTTCTGTTCTTTCTTGCCGACGGCATCTTCGATGCCCTGGGCGACCGCTTTGGAGTCCAGGTCGTCCATACCTTCCTGAGCCAGGCTTTTGCCCATGTTCAGGCCGATACCGTAGGAAGCTTTCTGCGCCGGGGTTTTCAGCTCAACGCTGGTCTGCGAGTCGCAACCTGCGAGTACCAGGCCAACCAGGGCAACCGCCGCCGCCAACCGATGCTGTTTCATGCTATTTCCTTGTTCATGCGCCTAAAGGGCAATCGAGTAAAGCCGCGAGCTTATCAGGCCGCCACGACCAATGGCTACCGGCATGTGAGCGGAAAACCGGTGATAAGTTCAGGTGCCACAAACGCTTTTTGATCCTGTGCAGATGAAGCATCTGTCATCCGTTACGTACAGGGACCTGTCGCCGCACCCTGCGGCCGGAAAATAATGGCCACTTGCCGGCCGCGCAGCACTGAGGCATAAGGGCGTATCAAAAAACAAGGATGTGACCGTGCGCCTCCTCTCTCGCATTTTCCTGCTGCTCCTCGTACTGGTACTGGTCGCCGTGGCCGTGGTGCTTTATTACGTCGCCAATCCGCGCCTGCCGTTCTACACCCCCGTCGAACAGGTCCACTACCTGGATCAATGGAGCGCCGCCGAGCGCCAGACGTATTACTTCACGCCCCAGGGGACGCAAGTCAAAGGCCTGCGTTACGAGTGGTTCACGGCCCTCGAGTTGCCATTCTCGCAGCAGCGCTTCGCGTCGCCCGAATACCTGGCGCGCTTCGGCTTTCTGGTCGATCCGGCGCAGAAAGCCTCCCAGGACAACCCCGGCAACCTGCCGGTGGGTTTTGCGCGACACCAGAACCCGGGCAGCACCGAACAATTCCTGGACATCACCTGTGCCGCCTGCCACACCGGCGAATTACGTTTCAAGGGCCAGGCGATACGGATCGACGGCGGCTCGGCGCAACATGTCCTGCCCTCCAGCGTGCCAACCTTGCGCGGCGGCAGTTTCGGACAGGCACTGGTCGCCAGCCTCGCCTCGACCTACTACAACCCTTGGAAATTCGAACGCTTCGCTCGCCAGGTCCTGGGCCAGGACTACGATGATGCCCGCCACGACGCATTGCGCAAGGCATTCAAGGATTCTCTGGATACGTTCCTGCGGGTCGCCTGGAATGACACCCACCGCGGCCTCTACCCCACCGAGGAAGGTCCTGGCCGTACCGACGCGTTTGGCCGCATCGCCAATGCCAGTTTCGGCGACGCCATTTCGGCGACGAATTACCGGGTCGCCGACGCCCCGGTGGATTACCCGCAGTTGTGGGACATCTGGACCTTCGACTGGGTGCAATGGAACGGCTCGGCCCAACAGCCGATGGCCCGTAACGTCGGTGAGGCGCTGGGTGTGGGCGCCACGTTGAATTTCTTCGACGCCCAGGGCAAGCCATTGCAGGGCGATGCGCGCTACCCTTCCAGCGTACGCGTGCGCGATCTGCATACGATCGAAGAAACCCTGCAACTGCTCAAACCCCCGGCGTGGCCGGAAGCACTGCTGGGCTCGATCGATAAACCCCTCGCCGCCAAGGGCCGGGCGTTGTTCGCGGAAAACTGCGCCGGCTGCCATGTGCCCAAGGTGGTCCAGGGCCCCGACAGACCGGTCCAGCAACTGCACATGCTGCCAGTGAAGGTGATCGGCACCGACCCGGGCACGGCCAATAACATTGCCGACCACCGCTTCGACTTGACCAGCCTGCAATGGGACCCGGCCGAACTGGCGAAACTGGACGTACAACTGCACCCGACGCCGACGCAACCGCTGGACCTGAGCCAGGTTTCGGTCGCCAAGGGCCTGGCCTACGTCACGGCGTTCGTCGAGAACCGCGCCTACCGCGACGCCGGCGTCACCCCGGTCGAGCGGCCGGCCATGGATGGCTTCGGCCTGCCCATCGGTGTACGCGAACTGCGCGCCTACAAGGCCCGGCCACTGGCCGGCGTCTGGGCCACACCACCGTTCCTGCATAACGGCTCGGTGCCGACGATCTATCAGTTGCTGTCCCCTCAGGACGAACGAGCGACCACCTTCTATAAAGGCAGCTTCGAGTACGATCCCCGGCACCTGGGTTATCGCACCGAAGCCTTTACCAACGGTTTTCTCTTCGACACCCGGATCACCGGCAACCACAACAGCGGTCATGAATTCCGCGCCGGCGAACGGGGTAACGGGGTGATCGGTCGCCTGCTGCAACCGCAGGAACGCTGGGCATTGCTGGAGTACCTCAAGGTGCTGGGCGGGCCGCTGGAATCGCAACTGTAATGATGAATCTCTCAGGCAAAAGGACTGACCCATGCTGATCACGCTCTGGCTGCGCCTCGGCGCCTTTCTGGGCAAGACACTCCTGTGGCTGCTGGGCATCGGCTTGTTCGGCTGGGCGTTCGCCACGGCGTGGCTCGCCTGGCAACACAGCGGACCGGTGTCGGACAAGGAACAGATGCCACCCGGCGAAGCCGCCATGACCCAAGAGATCATCCAGACCGCCATCCGCATCGTCGATCAGCATCGCGAAGGCACGCGTTATCTGCGGGACGCCCATGCCAAGGCACACGGCTGCGTGATGGCCGAAGTCCAGGTGCCGACCGACCTGCCTGCCCCCCTGCGCCAGGGCGTGTTTGCCGAGCCGGGCAAGGTCTGGCAGGCGACGATGCGCCTGTCCAATGGCAACGCGTACCCTCAGTTCGATAGCCTGCGTGACGCACGCGGGATGGCCATCAAGCTGTTGAACGTGCCGGGCAAGCCGCTGTTGGCGGACCGACAATCACAGGGCGAACAGGATTTCGTGATGTTCAATCACCCGAACTTCTTCGTCAGTGATGTCGCCGAGTACCGTCAGAATGTGGCTGCCCAGGCCGACGGAAAAAAAGTGATGGCTTTCTTCCCAGGGCTGGACCCGCGCAGCTGGCAGATCCGCCACCTGTTCATCGCCCTGGCGACATTGTCACCGCCTCCCGCCAGTCCGACCCAGACTACGTATTTTTCGGTGTCGCCCTACAAGTTCGGCGAGGCCAACGCCAAGTTTCGCGTCGCGCCAGACCCGGACAGTTGCCCAAGCTATACCTTGCCGACACAAAACCAGGCACTGCCGAATTTTCTGCGCAGCGCGTTGCATCAGCAGTTATCCACAGACCGGATGCCAGCGTGTTTTGTCCTGCAGATCCAACGCCAGGACCCAGGCAAATACATGCCGATCGAGGACACCAGCGTTGAGTGGCGAGAAAGTGACGCGCCGTTCGAGACGGTGGCGCGAATCAGGGTACCGCCCCAGGACTTCGACACCCCCAAGCTGAACCTGGCCTGCGACAACCTGTCGTTCAATCCGTGGTTCGGCATCGAGGCGCACCGCCCTATCGGCGGCATCAACCGCTTGCGTAAGGCGGTGTACGAGGCAGTCAGCGATTACCGTCACAGCCGGAACGCCGAGCAGTAGATAAATGCCTTGGGAATGATCGATCCCACGCTCCGCGTGGGGACGCAAGCAGGGACAGCCAAGGCGTGCCCACTCAAACGGCAGACAACAAAAAGCCCGCTCAATGAGCGGGCTTTTTGTTGGTGACCTGGCGTTCAGTATTCCAGGTCATCGAATATGGCGCAGCGGACGGGACTCGAACCCGCGACCCCCGGCGTGACAGGCCGGTA
>NZ_JBMDKO010000017.1:0-111121 GCF_057809755.1 Pseudomonas sp. FG13 | reverse complement strand
CAGGGCGCCTGCGATGCGCTCCAGTTATCGATCGTTCCCACGCTCTGCGTGGGAATGCAGCCATCGACGCTCAGCGTCCGCTTTGGGCCATGACGCAGAGCGTCACCAGATGCATTCCCACGCGGAGCGTGGGAACGATCAGGGCGCCTGCGATGCGCTCCAGTTATCGATCGTTCCCACGCTCTGCGTGGGAACGCAGCCATCGACGCTCAGCGTCCGTTTTGAGGCGTGACGCAGAGCGTCACCAGATGCGTTCCCACGCGGAGCGTGGGAACGATCAGTGCGCCTGCGTGGGAACGATCAATGAGTCAAGCCAGGCTCTTGCTCACCACCTCGAACACATCACTGGACAGCGCGCCGGACGCCAGGATGCGCTCCAGCTCGGCTTTCATCAACGCCTGGCGGGCGCTGTCGTATTTGCGCCAGCGGGTCAGCGGCGCCAGTTGTCGCGAGGCGATCTGCGGGTTGAAGCCGTTGAGCTGGATGACCAGATCCGCCAGGAAGCGGTAACCCGAACCGTCGGCGGCGTGGAAGTTGATCAGGTTCTGCCCGGCGAACGCACCGATCAGCGCCCGCACCTTGTTCGGGTTCTTGATGTTGAACGCCGGGTGCTCCATCAGCGCCTTGACCCGCGCCAGGCCCCCCGGCAGCGGGCTGCCGGCCTGGACGCTGAACCATTGGTCCATGACCAGCGGGTTGCCCTTGAAGTTTTCCGCGAACACTTGCAGCGCCCGGGCCTTCTCGGTTTCGAACGGAGAATTGACCAGCACCGCCAGCGCCGTGAGGCGTTCGGTCATGTTGTCGGCGCTGTCGAACTGCTCCAGGGTGGCACTCAGCACCTCGGGCTTGTCCGTCAGCATCAGGTACGACAAGGCGATGTTCTGCAAGGCACGGCGGGCAAAATGCTCGGCTTCGGCCACATAAGGCGTGCGCTTCGACAGGTCGCGGTTGGCCTCGTAGCGCAACCACAAGGCTTCGAACAGGTTGTCGGCCAGTTGCTGGCGAGCGAACTCACGGGCGGCATGGATCGCCTCGACGTCGGCCACTTCGCTGATTTCCGTCAGATAGGCTTCGCTTGGCAGCGAGAGCATTTCCGCGACCATGGCCTGATCCAGGGACTCGTCCGACAGCACCGTGCGCAAGGCAGTTATCAGACGCGGGTCCAGCACCAGGCTCTCGCCCTTCTGATGCTGGGCAATCAGTTCCTGCAACACCTGCACCGACAATTGCTGGCCGGCATCCCAGCGGTTGAAGCCGTCGCTGTCGTGCTGCATCAGGAACATCAATTGGTCGCGGTCATACGGGAAGCTCAGCTTCACCGGCGCCGAGAAGCCTCGCAACAAGGACGGCAGCGGTTTTTCGGCGATGTCGACGAAGGTGAAGGTCTGTTCGGCTTCGGTCACCGAGATCACTCGGGACGTGCCGTTTGCCGCTGCCTCGCCGCTCAGGCGCAACGGGATCTCGGCGCCCTGGCTGTCCAGCAGGCCCAGCTCGACGGGAATCACGAACGGCAGTTTTTCCGCCTTGTCCGGGGTCGGCGGGCAGCTCTGGCGGAAGGTCAGGCTATAGGTCTTGGCGGCGGCATCGTAGGACTCGCTGACCGCCAGTCGTGGCGTACCGGCCTGGCTGTACCAGCGCTTGAACTGGGTCAGGTCGACGCCGTTGGCATCTTCCATGGCCTTGACGAAATCGTCGCAGGTCACGGCCTGGCCGTCGTGGCGCTGGAAATAGAGATCGCTGCCCTTGCGGAAGCCTTCAGGGCCCAACAGGGTGTGGATCATACCGACCACTTCCGAGCCCTTTTCGTACACGGTCAGGGTGTAGAAGTTGGAAATCTCGATGAAGCTGTCCGGGCGCACCGGATGGGCCATGGGGCCGGCATCTTCGGCGAACTGATGGGTACGCAGGTAGGCCACGTCCTGGATGCGCTTGACGGTGGCGGAATTCATGTCGGCCGAGAACCCGGCGTCGCGGAACACCGTGAAGCCTTCCTTGAGCGACAGCTGGAACCAGTCGCGGCAGGTCACGCGGTTGCCCGACCAGTTATGGAAATACTCGTGGGCGACGATGGCCTCGACCCGCTGGTGCGCGGCATCGGTAGCGGTTTCGGCACGGGCCAGCACCGCGCTGGAGTTGAAGATATTGAGGCCCTTGTTCTCCATGGCGCCCATGTTGAAGTCGTTGACCGCGACAATCATGAAGATGTCCAGGTCGTATTCGCGGCCATACACCTCCTCGTCCCAGCGCATGGACTTCTTCAGGCTGGTCATGGCGTGCTGGCATTTGTCGATGTTTTCCGGCTCGACATAGATGCGCAGCGCCACGGTGCGTTCGGTCATGGTGGTGAAGGTGTCTTCGACGCACCACAGGTCACCGGCCACCAGGGCGAACAGGTAGGCGGGTTTCTTGAACGGGTCTTCCCAGGTCACCCAATGCCGGCCGTCTTCGCCGGGACCACTGGCAATCGGGTTGCCGTTGGACAGCAGCACCGGATAGCTGTGCTGCTCGGCCACCACGGTGGTGGTGAACTTGCTCATGACGTCCGGGCGGTCGAGGTAGTAGGTAATCTTGCGGAAACCTTCGGCCTCGCACTGGGTGCAGAACATGCCGCCGGATTTGTACAGGCCCTCCAGGGCCGTATTGGTTTCCGGGTGGATCCGCACAGTGGTGTCGACCGTGAACGCCTGGGCCTTGGGCTGCAAGGTCAGGTGGCTGTCGTCCAACTGGTAATCGCCCGACGCCAGGTCGGTGTCGTCGAGCTTGATGGAGACCAGTTCCAGATGCTGCCCGTCGAGCACCAGCGGCGGCAGCCCGGCACCGCGCTCGGGGTTGCGACGCATCACCAGTTGCGCATGGACCAGGCTGTGGTCCTCGAACAACTCGAAGGTCAGGTGTGTCTCATCGATCAGGTACTCGGGGGCCTGATAGTCCTTCAGGTAGATCATCTTCGGTTGTTCGGTGCGCATGGGTCGAATCCTTCTACTGATGCACGGCGAGCTGGTAAGCCGTGTATTTACGAATGTTGATCACGCCGGTGTCGAAAATCAGGTACTGGCCCTTGATCCCCAGCAGCGTGCCTTCGGCAATCGGGTCCTTGTCCAGGTTGAAGCTGACGATCTTGGCCGGGTATTGCTCCACCGGGTAACGGATCTCCAGCGGTTCAACGTCCGCTATGGTCTGGATCGCCTGCAGGCCGAATCGTTCCTGCAAGCCCTGCAGTCCCTGGGCGCAACTTTCAAACAACGAATCGCGGATCCGCGGCAAGTCCACCGCGACCGCATCGCCCTTGAGCAAGGCGCGCCAGTTGGTCTTGTCCGCCACCTGGCTGCGGAACAGGTCTTCGACGAACCCCGACTGCTGACGCGTGGCCACCCGCAGGATCGGCAACGCCTGGCTCGCGCCCTGGTCCAGCCAGCGGGTCGGCAGTTGCGTGGCGCGGGTAATCCCGACCTTCACGCCCGAGGAGTTGGCCAGGTACACCACATGATCGGTCATGCAGAACTGCTCGCCCCACGCCGGCTCTCGGCAGGTGCCCGCGTCGAAATGGCAGCGCTCGGGGCTCATGATGCACACATCGCATTGCGCCAGCTTGGTCATGCAGGGGTAGCAATAACCCTGGCTGAAACTGGTCTTGGTCCGGCGCCCGCAGTGGCTGCAGTGGATCGCACCAAGAAACTCCAGGCGCACCGTGCTGCCGATCAACGGGTTGACCGGCACCTCGACATCGCCCAGGCGAAAGGCATATTGAACGGTCGGCCCGTCCAGGCGCGCCGACATCTTGCTGATTGCACCGCGGCCAATCTCGATCAATGGATGGCATCCGATTTGAACAGGATGTTCGGCACCTCGATCGACTTCGACTGGCACTCCTGCGGGCCCATGTAACCGGTGCGCTCTTCTTCGGGCAGGTTCTGGATTTCCCAGGCGATCATTGCCTGCAACGACAACTCGCGCTGTTCGGCGGTGAGCTTGTTGCCATCGGCCCATTTACCGATTTCCACGGCCAGCTTCAGGCTTTTGTAGATGTCCGGGGTGATGTTCTGGATCATTTCGTTGAACGAGGACATGGGGTCTCCGCGCGTTCGTTTAAGTGCCAATAATAAAAAAAGGTAAAGCTGACTATTGGGGCATTCGTATCATTGCCGGGGCATCTTACGGCGGGCGAAGAGCCCACCCAACAAGCCCGTGAAGCAGCCGACGAGCAGGCCGCCGACGTGGGCCCCGTTGGCGATTTCTCCGAAACCGATCATCGAGACCAGCCCGGACAGGCACAGCGCCAGCCACACCAGCATCATCACCAGGACCCCACGGGGCAAGTGATAAGTCGGGTTCGGCGACAGCAGTTGATAGATCCAGCAGTGTCCCAGCAGGCCGTACAACACACCGGACAAACCGCCGAACAGCGTCGCACCGCTGAACAAATACTGGACGAAATTGGACACGAAGCTGAACAGCAGCGTCAGCCCGAGCAGGTTGATACTGCCCTGGCGCGCTTCGATCCGTCGCCCCAGCTCCCAGTACCACATGCCATTCATGGCGATGTGCAGGAAACCGAAGTGAATCAGCATCGGTGTCACCAGGCGCCACCACTGCCCCGCCGCCAGGCTGTCGGCCAGGGGCGAGAACTGGATGTAGTCACCGACGACACGAAACTCCAGGAAGGTCAGCCACCGCAGGGCCTGGAGATTGTCCCCCAGCAAAGTCACGGCGCTGACAATCAGGCTCAGCAACAGCACCAGGGTGGTGACGGGGCTTCGGGTCAGTTGCTCGACGATCCCGGGCCGCCGCGAGCCAGTGCCCATGGTCGGGAGTTCCAACAGTTGCTCCGGATCGCCCACCGGAAAGCGCGCGTACAGGGAGCGCACATCTTCACCGATCTCGTCCGGCACCCAAAGCACCTGCTCGCCCGCTTCTTCGCTGACGCGATGGGGCACTTGCATGCGCTGCAACAGCTTGACGAAGCCGCTCAGGTCCACGGTCAAAGGCAGGCGCAACACCGCAACGAGGCTCATTTGACCATCTCCGGACGTTCCACATCGACCCAGACGAACTTGTGCGGGTCCAGATGGGTTTCCTGGTCCAGGCGATAGGCGGCCAACTTGCCGTAGAGCACTGCGCTGTAGTCCAGGCATGCCAGGTTCGCGCGGATCGGCGCGGGTTTGCCGCTGCGCCAGTAATGACCGACAAACAGCAGTGGCTCATCGGCGCCGTAGCGCAGCAGGTTGTTCTTTTCATCCGGGGACAGTGGCCTGCGTGCCACCGGCTCGGGCAAGGCATCGGGTTGGAACACGATGTCCCCGTAGGTTTTCGGATCGTCCTCCCAGAACTTGGTGCGGAAGAACGAACGGGTCAGGCCATCGCCCCCGGTCAGGGTCATGCCGTGGGGCAGGCGCATGTCGGTGCCACGCAGCAGGCGGTCGAACACCGTGCAGGCGAAACTGCCCGTCTGCGCCGAGGCCTGGAGAAAGTGTTCGTCGATCCGGGCGTCCGGGAACAGACCACGCAACGGTTCGATCAGGCCGGCGTCCCAGCAGGCGTGCACCACCCGGAAGCGACCGGCATCGATCAACAGCGGCAGTTCATAGAACCACTGGAGGAAATCGTGCCATTCGTCGGGGTACTGCTCGAACTGGGTCAGGGTTTCGTTGAGCAGGCGGGCATGGCGCGGCGTGTGTTCACGCACATACCGCTGGCCGCTGCCGGGCAGTGCCGGTGTGCTCCAGCCCAGGGCGTTGAACTCGTGGTTGCCCATGATGCACAACGCCTGGCCGGCCACGACCATGTCGCGGACGATATGCAACGCCTCGCGGATCCGCGGCCCACGGTCGATGATATCGCCCAGGAACACGGCCATGCGCGACGGATGGCGCCAGACCCCGCCCTGCTTGTGGTAACCGAGTCGGTCCAGCAGGTGTTCCAGGGTCAGGGCGCATCCGTGCACGTCACCGATCAGATCGTAACTGCGCGCAGGATCGAGCATCAGTCGCCTCTACCTCCCAATCGACTGCCCCAGCCGAGCTTGGTCCGGCAGACTTCGTAGTAATTGTGATCCAGCGGATGGATCAGGCGCAGCTTCTGCGCCTTCTTGCTGACGGTGATGGTGTCGCCCGGCGCGCAGGTGAAATGGTTCTGGCCATCGCAGGACACTTGCGGGTAGATCTGCATATCCTTGGACACGACGATTTTCAGCTCACTGTTGCCATCGACCACGATGGGTCGCCCAGACAAGGTATGGGGGTACATGGGCACAATCACAATAGCGTCGAGCTTGGGGTGCATGATCGGGCCACCGGCGGACAGCGCGTAGGCAGTGGAACCGGTGGGCGTGGCGACGATCAGGCCGTCAGCCTTCTGGCTGCAGACGAACTGGCCATCGATGTACAACTCGAATTCGATCATGCGCGTGGATTTGCCGGGGTGCAGCACCACGTCATTGAGGGCGTCGCCCTGGCCGATGGCCTCGGCGTGACGGCGAACCTCGGCTTGCAGCAGGAAGCGGTTTTCCACCAGGTAATGGCCGTCGAGCACCTCGGCCACTTTGGTTTCCAGCTCATCGGGGCGGATATCGGTGAGGAAACCGAGGCTGCCGCGGTTGATCCCCAGCACCGGAATGTTGTGCCGCGCCAGGGCTCGTGCGGCCCCCAGCAGGCTGCCGTCACCGCCAACCACGATCACCATGTCGCAGACTTCGCCGAGCATCTTGCGCGACGACGTCTGCAGGCCATGGCCCGGCAGCACTTCGGCGATGGTATCTTCGAGGATCACATGCAGGTGTCGCTCCAGGAGAAAACGTTTGAGGCGGCGAACGGTGTCCAGGACCTGCGAACTGCCCAGGCGACCGATGATGCCGATATTGCGAAATTGCTCCATGGGGCTCCTGCGAGGGTCTGCGGCGGGCGAAAAACCCGATTATGGGCGAAAGCGGCCCATAGACAAAATTCTTTAAGCCTTCTCTACAGGCTATGCTCGCAAAATGATCCTGTTTCCCGAATTGCTGGACCTGCCCCGCCGCTTGCGCCATCCCGAGGTGCGCGATCTTGCGTGGGTGATACTCGCCCCGCCGATGCTCATCGACACGCCCTGGCCCCAACGTCATCCCCTGACCGGCAGCGATTGGGTGCAACACCCCCACCGACTGGAACATTGGCTGCAGCAGCTGGACCGCGACAGCTACCCGCTGCTGCACTGGTTGTCCCAGGGACGAACCCAGCGCCTGGGCCTCTATTACGAACGGCTATGGCAATTTGCTGTGCAGCATGCGCCGGGCATCGAGCTGATCGCCGCGAACCTGCCGATCCGCCGCGAAGGCCAGACCCTGGGTGAACTCGACCTGCTGCTGCGCGATAAGGACGGCATCCATCACCTGGAACTGGCGATCAAGCTGTACCTCGGACCGCAACAGGGCGATGGCCGGGACACCGCGCAGTGGCTCGGCCCGGGCTGCCATGACCGGCTCGACCGTAAACTGACTCATCTGCGGGAGCACCAACTGCCGATCTCGGCGCGCCCGGAAAGCCGGGAAGCCCTGGGGGCACTGGGCATTGAACCGTCGGGGCTCGAGTTGTTTCGCTCCGAGCTCTGGCTGGGGGGCTACCTGCTCTATCCCTGGCCCGGACAGGCCGAACCGCCAAGCGGCGCGCATCCCAGGCACCTGCGGGGCAGTTGGCTGCGCCAACGGGACTGGCCGGCGTTCATTGCCCAGCGCCCGCCGGGCCGCTGGCAACCCCTGCCCCGCGCCGCCTGGCTGGCGCCGGCCCACTATCCGGCGGAGCAGACCTGGAGCATTGCTCAACTGGACGCTTGGCGAATGGCCCTGGACCCAATGGCGCCCGCACAACTGATGGTGCGCCTGAGTGAAAACGCCGAAGGTGAGTGGGAAGAGGCCGAGCGGGTGTTCCTGGTGGCGGATCTTTGGCCGGATGTGCCGGGCAATGGTTGAGTTTTGTGCTGCTGGGCGGCCCCCATCGCGAGCAGGCTCGCTCCCACAATGGATCTTCAGTGAACACAAGTTTTGTGTTTGTCATACTCCCCTGTGGGAGCGAGCCTGCTCGCGATAGCGTCGCTACGGTCTAGAAGGACAAACGCAACGCCAACGCCGCCAACGTCACCAGCAACACCGGCACCGTCAACACCACGCCAACCTTGAAGTAGTAGCCCCAGCCAATCCGGATATCCTTGCGCGCCAGCACATGCAGCCATAGCAGCGTTGCCAGGCTGCCGATCGGCGTGATCTTCGGCCCCAGGTCGCTGCCGATGACATTGGCGTAGACCATCGCTTCCTTCACCGCGCCAGTGGCATGACTGGCGTCAATGGACAAGGCACCGACCAGCACCGTCGGCAGGTTGTTCATGACCGACGAGAGCAACGCCGTCAACACCCCGGTGCCCATGGCCGCGCCCCACACGCCGTAACCGGCGAACACGTCGAGCCAGCGGGCCAGGGAGTCGGTCAGTCCGGCATTGCGCAAGCCGTAGACCACCAGGTACATGCCCAGGGAAAAGATCACGATCTGCCACGGCGCTTCCTTCATGGCTTTGCGGGTGGAGATCTTGTGACCGCGAGCGGCTACGGCCAGCAGCAACGCGGCGCAGACAGCCGAAATGGCACTGATGGGAATGCCCAGGGGCTCCAGGGCAAAGCACCCCAGTAACAGAATCACCAACACGGCCCAGCCGGCATAGAACGTCGCGGTGTCGTGGATGGCACTCGCCGGATCGTCCAGTTGATGCGGGTCGTAGTCACGGGGGATATCGCGGCGGAAAAACCACATCAGGATCGCCAGGCTGGCCGCCACGGCCACCAGGTTCACCGGCACCATCACCGCCGCGTAGCGGTTGAAGCCGATACCGAAGAAGTCCGCCGAGACGATATTCACCAGGTTCGACACCACCAGCGGCAGGCTCGCGGTGTCGGCAATGAAACCGGCCCCCATCACGAAAGCCAGGGTCGCCGCCGGGGAAAAGCGCAGGGCCAGCAGCATGGAAATCACGATGGGCGTGAGGATCAGCGCCGCGCCGTCATTGGCGAACAACGCCGACACCAGCGCACCGAGCAGCACCATGTAGGCGAACAGCTTGCGCCCACTGCCCCGCCCCCACCGGGCCACGTGCAGCGCCGCCCAGGCGAAAAAACCCGCTTCGTCCAGCAACAGGCTGATGATGATCAGCGCGACGAAGGTACCGGTGGCATTCCAGATGATATGCCACACCAGAGGGATGTCGCTGATCTGCACCACCCCGCTCAACAACGCCAGCAGCGCGCCGAACGTCGCGCTCCAGCCAACGCCGAGCCCTTTGGGCTGCCAGATCACCAGGGTAATGGTCAGGAGAAAAATCAATGACGCGACAAGCATGCGCTACAGCCTTGGAAGGAGGGATTGATAAGAAACGTCAGCAGCAACGCGCCACCGGACGATCGGCCATCGCCGCCAGGCGCTCGACATCCGCCGCCAGCCAGGCCGCATTGGCCGCCAGCGCCTGCTCCAGCAACGTGCGGATCCAGGCGGGCAATTGCGGATGTAGACGGTAGTAGACCCACTGTCCTTGCCGTCGGTCACTGAGCAGGTCGGCATGACGCAACTGCGCCAGGTGCCGGGAGATTTTCGGCTGGCTCAGGTCCAGGGCGGCGGTGAGTTCACAGACACACAACTCCCCCTCGCGGGCCAGCAGCAACGCAATGCGGGTTCGGGTGTCGTCGGCCAGGGCCTTGAAGACCTCGACGGGATTGTGGGGATTGGACATGACGGAAAAAAGTCTGGGGAAGCGAAGGACGAATATATGGAAGCCCGAATATTCAGTAAAGCGGCGATTGGGGTGACCGATGAACCCATGGCGAGAGAGCTTGCCCCCTCGCCATCGGGATTATCGCAGGGGCATCAGACCTTTTTATGCTGCTCGACCCACTGACCATAGGCATTGATGAATGTCTGCAGGAACGGCTTCACCGACTCCGACACATGACCCGCCTCATCGAACGCCGTGCCGGCATTGCTCAGGTAGCCTTCAGGTTGCTGCATGCACGGCACATTGAGGAACACTAGAGACTGGCGCAGATGGTGATTGGCGCCAAAACCGCCGATGGCGCCCGGCGATGCGCTGATCACTGCACCCGGTTTGCCGCTCAGGCAGCTCTGGCCATAGGGACGCGAACCGACGTCGATGGCGTTCTTCAACGGTGCCGGCACGGAACGGTTGTACTCCGGGGTGACGAACAGCAAGGCATCGGCTGCGCCTACCCGTTGGCGGAAGGTGCTGTAGGCAGCCGGGGGCGAGGCATCAATGTCTTCGTTGTAGAGCGGCAGGTCGCCTATCTCGACGATCTCCAGCTTCAGGTTGGCAGGCGCCAGGTCCGCCAGTGCCAGTGCCAACTTGCGATTGATCGACGCCTTGCGCAGGCTTCCCACTAAAACGGCCACTGTATAGACATTACTCATTGGATGTTCTCGGCTAGGGATCAAAGGGGACTCTATTTATAGATGATCGGGCGGATTATTGGACCAGCGGAAAGTCGAAAACCGGCCGCTTGGACTATTTTTTTCTTGTAGGAAAACTTACCGCGCATGGGCAAGGTCTACAGAACCGTAAATCGAGTGATCTATTTCCAGAGGTTCTAAGCAATGGCAGCAGTACTTGTCGGACAATTTCATGCGCGGGACGCCGAAGGTCGCGTCTATTCGGTGCATGAATTCCAGGAATCGACCCCGTCGCCGGACGGAAACGGCAAGGAGCCTGTCACCACTTACAAACTGGCCATCGGTGATCGGGTCAGCAAGCTCGATGAGGACAGGTTCCTGCTGGTACAGTCCGGCATTGAATTGGTGCGCGAACCCGAAACGCAAATAGCTTTATGACATAAGCAGAAGTCATGCCCGGACTTGGGTTAGGATTCAGCCATTCAATGGCTCTCCCGCCGCACACGGACTTCTTGCATGCGACTACGCCACATCGAAGTGATCCAGGCGCTGCTGCAGACCGGCCACCTGGGCACGGCGGCCGAATGGCTGCAATTGCCGGTCGCTGAAGTCGAGTCGACCCTGCGCGATGCCGAAGCTCAACTGGGCTTCATGTTGTTCGCCAGCGTGCGCGGACGCTTGCAGGCCACTCGGGAAGCCCTTGAACTGCGCGACGGCATCACCGGCGTGTATGACGCCCTTGAGCCGGTGCAGCGCTTGGCCAGCAGTTTGAAACACTACCAGGCGCCGCCCCTGCGGATCATCTGCACCCCGCCACTGGCCCAGCAATTATTGCCCCGCAGCATGGCTGCCCTGCGCCGCCGCTACCCGGATGCGCCATGCACGCTGCTGAGCCAGCCGACCCGTGAGATCGTCCGCAGCCTGCTGCTGCGCGACAGCGACCTGGGTCTGAGCCTGCACGACCCCGAGCACCCCGATATCCATTGCCAGATGATCGCCCAGGGCAAACTGCAATTGCTCGCGCCTCACGGCTGGCTGCAGCCACGACAAAAGTACATTTCGCTTCAGGATCTGGCGGGCCAGTCGTTGGTGGGGCTCGATGGCCAGGACCCGCTGAGCCCCGCATTCGACAACAAACTCGGAGCGCTGCGCCCGGCGCCGGTGATCCAGATCCGCGTCCAGACTCACCAGATGATGCGGGCCATGGTCGAGGCCGGCGAAGGCCTGGCCATCGTCGACCCCTTCACCGCCTCGGGCGCCAAGAATGGCGGGTTGGACGTATGCCCGGTGTCGCCCGCAATCCCCATCTGCCTCTACGCCCTGCACCTGACCGGTACGCCCCCGTCACCCACGCTTCAAGCGCTGCTGGAGCTGGTTACGGAACAAGCCGAGGCGTTGCTGAACCATTGACCGACATGCCCAACGGATCGTCGAACAACCGGTACCAGAACAACGCCACTTCGGCGGTATGCCGGTCGATCCCGCGATAGCGCAGCTGATCAATGCCGCCGAGCACATAACCGCAGCGCTCATAGAGCCGGCAAGCCCCGAGGTTGTTGTTCTGGGTTTCCAGCATGATCCCCGGCAGTTTTTTCTTGCGACTCCAGAATTGCGCCACGTCGAGCAAGGCCTTGGCCACTCCATGACGACGGGCCGGGGCATGCACCGCCAGTTCGTCGATGTGGGCAAAGCCGTTCCAGTTGGTACTGACCACCAGATGCCCTACCGGCTGGTCGTCCAGGTAGGCCATGAAGATTTCGCTGTCCGGCGCGTCGTGGAAGCTGCTGAACTCTTCCGGGTCGATGCCATAGCACTTCTGATAGGGGGCAATGGGCGTGACCAGCCATTGGCTCACGGGACGGCCGATCTGCGCGGTGCCATAGGCGCTGACTTCGAAACTGAAATCACTGCCCCATATATACGCAGCGAAGCCGTCATCGACGACCCGCACCGACAGGCCAGGGTGTTTGGGATTCATGACCGATTGCATACTGGTTAAAGTCCTCATTCCTTGAGCCAACCAACGGCACGTTGCAATCCATTGCCCTTGCCTCTCGAAACTGTGTACATCAAGCGGCTACCCATGGACTGCCGTTACCTCAGGTTAGAAGGTACTGGCGATTGTGGCGAGAAATGAACAATAAACAATGACCCCACCGTCCTGTGGGAGCGAGCCTGCTCGCGATAGCGGTGTGCCAGTCATCTCGTGAGTGACTGTTCGACCGCTATCGCGAGCAGGCCCGCTCCCACAGGAGGGCACTCGTCAATTCCTCACTGGCCGGCTTCAGCCAACTGCGTCCACAGGGCTGGAGCACCGGCGGACTTGGCGATGGCTTCCAGGCGCGCGACATGTTCGGCCAGGTCGGCTTCACTGGCACGAATGATCCGGGCGGGCCGACGGTCGGCGGGCAAGCGACGAATTTCGCTGGCCTGGGCACCCGAGCCTTCGCCGGTCCCATTGCCGTCCGACGCGTTACCGGCCAGGGACAGGCTGGTCTGGCCGCCGGTCATCGTCAGGTAGACGTCGGCAAGGATCTCGGAGTCGAGCAAGGCGCCGTGCAGTTCACGGCCGGAGTTATCGACGCCATAACGCTTGCACAAGGCGTCGAGGCTGTTGCGCTGCCCCGGGTGCCGCTCGCGAGCCATGAGCAGGGTGTCGAGAATGGTGCAATGCTGGCTGATATCGGCCCGGTCGTGCTGCCCCATCAAGGCGAATTCGTTGTTGATGAAGCCAACGTCGAACGCCGCGTTGTGAATGATCAGTTGCGCGCCCTGGATGAACTCGAAGAATTCATCGGCCACTTCGGCGAAACGCGGCTTGCCCACCAGGAATTCGTTAGTGATGCCGTGGACACCGATGGCGCCCTCGTCACTTTCGCGGTCCGGTTGCAGATAGACATGGAAATGGCGACCGGTCAGCCGCCGACCGATCAGCTCGACACAGCCGATCTCGATAATCCGGTGACCATCGGTCACCGGCATGCCGGTGGTTTCGGTATCCAGTACTACAGATCTGTTGGCCATCAGTGTTCAGCTCTCAACGGGCGTGCTTGCAAAGGCGGGGATGGTAACACGCTCAAGGAAAACTGCCGCAGTCAGAGCTGTGGGAGCAACGCTTGCCCGCGATGCAGTCGATGCGGTCTTTGGAGTAGAGGCGTCTGTTTCGCGAGCAAGCTTTGCTCCCACGGAGCCCCTCCCCGCAGGGGGCTTCGCTGAAGCATCAAGCCTGCTTGTAACCCCGCACCTCATCCACCCCACGGTTGGCCAACTGGTCGGCCCGTTCGTTGCCGTGGTGGCCGATGTGCCCGCGAACCCACTTCCAGGTCACGTTATGGCGGCTGACCTGCTCGTCCAGGAGCTTCCAGAGGTCGGCATTCTTCACCGGTTCCTTCGCGGCCGTCTTCCAGCCGCGCTTCTTCCAGTTGGCCATCCACTCGTTGATGCCTTTCATCACATATTGCGAGTCGGTCACCAGCAGTACATCGCAGGGGCGCTTGAGCTCTTCCAGGCCGCGGATGGCGCCCATCAGCTCCATGCGATTGTTGGTGGTATTGGCTTCGCCTCCCCAGAGTTCCTTCTCCACGCCCTTGAAGACCAACAGCGCGCCCCAGCCGCCCGGGCCGGGATTGCCCTTGCAGGCGCCGTCAGTGAAGAGTTCTACGCTATCGCTCATGCCCATCCATCCAGAAAAAATGCAAAGGCCTGCCGGTCGGGACCGCCAACCTCCAGGTTGCCCATGCCGGGCAGGCCATCAGAAACGGTTATGGCTCGATATGGCGACGATTGACCTTGGCCATCGGCAAGGGAATCAGCTTGCCCATCGGCTCGCGTCGCACCTGGCGCACCGGGCGCAGCCCGACTGCGATCTTGCGCGCCACCAGCAGATAGAAGCCGCCACCGGACAGTTGCCAGTCGCCGGCCCTGCGCTCCCACCCGGCCAGGCGGGCTTGCCACTTGGGCGACGCAAGCGGCGGACGATAGCACCCGAAGCGGCGTTTCTCCAGCGCGAAGCCCAGCAGGTTGAGCCAGTCGCCCACCCTGGATGCCGAGATGCAGCGGGCCTGGCGCAAGGCGTCATGGGCGAAAACGTGGCGCAGCCCCCAACTGCTCCAGGGATTGAGGCCGATGATCAACAGATGCCCACCCGGACGCACGCTGCTGGCGGCTTCACGCAGCAGGCCGTGGGGGGACAGGCAGAAATCCAGGCCGTGTTGCATCACCACCACATCGGCGGCGTGCTCGCTCAGCGGCCAGGCCTGCTCCTCGCAGACGATCTCCACCCCGGGCAGTGGCGCGCCCAGGCGCACATTGCGCTGGACCTGCGGTGCCGATGGCGGCGTCTGCGCGGACGGACCGTAATGCACCAGGTAACCGCCGAAGAAGCGACCCAGCTCGTCTTCGAGCATGCGCCGTTCCTCTTCCAGCAAAAATTGCCCGACGGGGCCGGACAGCCATTCACGGGCTGCGCTGATCAACGCCAGCCAGTCGGGATCAGCCTGAGCGAACGCTTCGTCAGTCATTGCATTCTCCAACGCGTCAGGAAGTTCTAAGATGCGCCTTTGTTTTCCGCTTGGCGAATTCCGCGATGATACAGATCAGTGCCCTGCCCGCCTTCACCGATAACTACATCTGGTTGTTACAGGATCACTCCAGCCGCCGCTGCGCCGTGGTCGATCCCGGTGACGCCGCGCCGGTCCAGGCCTGGCTCGATGCCCATCCGGACTGGGTCCTGAGCGACATTTTGATCACTCACCATCACCATGATCATGTCGGCGGCGTCCAGGCGCTGAAAAATGCGACGAACGCCACCGTGCACGGCCCCGCCAGCGAGAACATCCCGGCGCGGGACGTGGCCCTCAAGGACAACGACCAGATCGAAGTGCTCGGCCTGGACTTCGCTGTCTACGCCGTGCCCGGCCATACATTGGGGCATATCGCCTATTACCACCATGGCTTGTTGTTCTGCGGCGACACCCTGTTCGCCGCCGGTTGCGGACGGCTCTTCGAAGGCACGCCGGAACAGATGCACCACTCCCTCGGCCGCCTCGCCGCCCTGCCGGACGATACGCTGGTCTACTGCACCCATGAATACACCCTCAGCAACCTGAAGTTCGCCGCGGCGGTGGAGCCGGGCAACCCGGACATCGCCGCCCGCCTGGAAAAAGTCGGCCGGCAACGCAGCGGGGGCATCATGACCCTGCCCTCGACCCTGGCCCTGGAAAAACTCACCAATCCGTTCCTTCGCACCGCTGAAACATCCGTTAAACAAAAAGCAGACGAACGGAACGGCCAGCGAAACGGGACGCCGAGTGAGGTTTTTGCGGCCTTGAGGGCTTGGAAAGATAAGTTCTAAGGCCCCCATCGACTGATACAAAAATTCTGAATGGTTGACCTGTTGGGGTGCGCTTTCTAGAATCGGCCGACATTTTTGCCCGGAACTTACTTCCAGCCAATGTCGTCATCCATACGTAGGTCCGTCCCGTCAGCTACATTGACCCGCCTGGCTCAAGCCATCGCGGTGGCTGTGTCCGCCATCCTGGCGGGCTGCCAGAGCACGGGCCAGATGCCCCAGAACGACACAGCCAAGCCGAAGAACATGGCGGCCCGCGCCAAGCAGAAGCCGGTCTGGCTCAGCGAGAAGCCCAGCCCCCAGGTTCCCCAGGACATCTGGGAACGCATGCGCCAGGGCTTCCAGTTGCAGGAGACCGCTGGGGTCAACCCGCGTATCGAGCAACAGCGCCTTTGGTTCGCCAGCAACCCGTCGTTCCTCGAAGGTGCCGGTGAACGCGGCAGCCTGTACATGCACTACATCGTCGAGCGCCTCGAAGAACGCAACATGCCACTGGAGCTGGCGCTGCTGCCGGTGATCGAAAGCGCCTACAACCCCATGGCCTATTCCCGGGCCAATGCCGTGGGCCTGTGGCAGTTCATCCCGTCCACGGGGCGTTACTTCAACCTGCGCCAGACCCGCTTCTATGATGGCCGCCGCGACATCACCGCCTCCACCACGGCGGCCATGGATTACCTGACGCGCCTGCACGACATGTTCAACGGTGACTGGCTGCTGGCGCTGGCCGCCTACAACGCCGGCGAAGGCACGGTCAGCCGCGCCATCGAACGCAACGAAAAACTCGGCCTGCCCACCGACTACTGGAACCTGCCGCTGCCCGCCGAGACCCAGGCCTATGTGCCCAAGTTGCTGGCGCTGTCCCAGGTGGTGCTCGCCCCCGATGCCTATGGCGTGAACCTCAACCCGATCGCCAACGAGCCCTATTTCCAGGTCGTCGAGATCAACCAGCGCATGGACCTGTCCAAGGTCGCGGCGGTGGCCAACATCGACGAAGACGAGCTGTTCCAGCTCAACCCGGCCTTCAAGCAGCGCACCACCATCGATGGCCCGCAGCACCTGCTGGTGCCCACCTCCAAGGCCCAGTTGCTGACCGCCAGCCTGTCGACCATGCGCCCGGAAGAACTGATCAGCCAGCGCTCGCTCAAACCGGTTTTCGAAACCGCCGATGACAGCGAAGTGGAGGGAGTCAGGCGCAGCTACCGGGTCAAGCGCGGTGACAACCTGGCCCAGATCGCCAAGGCCAACAACGTCCAGACCAAGGACCTGCAACGCTGGAACAAGCTCAGCGGCAACAAGCTCAAGGTTGGCCAGACCCTGGTGATGCAGGATGCCAAGGCGACCAAGGCCACCGGCAAGCGCGTCAACACCGTGGTAGCCGCCAACAGCAAGGACCAGAAGAAGCAGCAGACCCAGTACAAGGTCCAGCAGGGCGACTCGCTGTACGTGGTAGCCAAGCGCTTCAATGTCGAAATGCAACACCTCAAGCGCTGGAACCCACGCATGGGCAAGGCCCTCAAGCCTGGGCAGATGCTGACGGTCTATTCCCCGCACTGACCTGTGGGAACCCCACAGACCTGTGAAGCAAAGCCCTGTGGGAGCAAAGCTTGCTCGCGATAGCAGTGCACCAGCCGACACAGTTGTCGACTGCCCCGCTATCGCGAGCAAGCTTTGCTCCCACAGGTTTGCGGCTTAACTGACTGGCATTCACCCCAGGCCGCCTTTTTCCTGCCGATACAAGCTGTTACTGTACAGGCCATAAAAGCCATAGCCGCCTGGATCGGATACCAGACTTGATACGTCCCCTCCTCCTGCTCCTGATCAGCCTGGCCCTGAGCTTCCCCGCCAGCGCAACCATCAGCGAAAGCCATGGCTACGCACAATTCGGCACGCTCAAGTACCCGGCCAGATTCACCCACTTCGACTGGGTCAATCCACAAGCGCCCAAGGGCGGTACCTTGCGGGTCATGGCGTTCGGCACCTTCGATACGCTCAACCCCTACACCTTCAAGGGCAGCAGTCCGGTCTCCACGCCCAATTTCCTGCAATACGGCATCAACGAGCTGAACGAGCCGCTGATGGTCGGCACGGGCCAGTACGCGCCCTCCGGCGATGAGCCCACGTCGAGCTATGGGCTGATCGCCCAGAGTGTGGAATACAACGAAAACCGTAGCTGGGTGGTCTTCAACCTGCGGCCCGAGGCGCGGTTTCACGATGGCGTGCCGATCACCGCCTATGATGTGGCGTTCTCCTACCGGACGCTGCTCAAGGAGGGCCACCCGCAATACCGCACCAGCCTGCAGGAAGTGCTGCGGGTCGATATCCTAAATCCGCTGAAAATCCGTTTTGTCTTCAAGCGCGCAGGCAATCCCTTGTTGATCCTGCGCCTGGGCGAGCTACCGGTGCTACCCCAGCATTACTGGGAGAACCGCGACTTCAAGGCCACCACGTTCGAGCCGCCCCTGGGCAGCGGCCCCTACCGCATCACCAAGGTGCAGCCTGGGCGCCAACTGGTGTTCGAGCGGGTCAAGGATTACTGGGGCAATGACCTGCCGGTCAATCGAGGCAAGTACAACTTCGACCGGATGGAGGTGGAGTTCTACCGCGATAGCGACGTGGCCTTCGAAGCCTTCAAGGCGGGCGAGTTCGACATCTACATCGAGCACCAGGCCAAGAACTGGGCCAACGGCTACGACTTTCCGGCGGTCAACCGCGGCGATGTGATCAAGGCGCAGATTCCCCACCAGATCCCGACCCAGACCCAGGGTCTGTTCATGAACACCCGACGCAGCACGTTTGCCGAGGTCAAGGTGCGTGAAGCCCTGGGGTTGATGTTCGACTTCGAATGGACCAACCGCACGCTGTTCAGCAACGCCTACAAGCGCACCCTCAGTTACTACCCCAACAGCGAATTCTCCGCCAGCGGCCTGCCGGTGGGGCACGAATGGCTGTTGCTCAAGCCGTACCGTGAACAATTGCCGCCGCGGCTGTTCACCGAGCCCTTCAGCCTGCCCCATACCGACGGCCGCGGCATTCCCCGGGAAACCCTGCGCAGGGCCCTCGGCTTGCTGAAGGAGGCCGGATGGACCCTCAACGGCCAGCGCCTGTTGAACGCCGACAGCAAGCCCCTGAGCTTCGAGATCCTGCTGGTGAACCCGAACCTGGAGCGCATCCTGCAGCCCTACATCGAGAACCTCACCAGCATCGGCATCCAGGCCCGCCTGCGCACGGTGGATCGTGCCCAGTACAAACAGCGCCTGGACCAATTCGACTTCGACATGGTCCTGCTGACCCTGAACCAGACGCTCAGCCCGGGTCTGGAGCAGTGGCAGTACTTCCACTCCAGCCAGGTCGGGGTCAAGGGCAGCAAGAACTACGCAGGGATCGCCAACCCCGTGGTCGACCACCTGCTGGAAAAGCTGCTCGCCGCCCAGACCCGCGACGAACAGGTCGCCGCCGGCAAAGCCCTCGACCGTGTGCTGTTGTGGCAACACTACTGCATTCCCAACTGGTATCTGAATTATCATCGCCTGGCCTACCGTAACCGGTTCGCCTTTGTCACCACGCCGCCCTACACCCTGGGCCTGAGCGCGTGGTGGCTGAAATCTTCGGAGAAAGATCAATGAAGCCTTTACGCGCCCTGCTCCTGCAGGCCGGCGGCCTGCTTTTCGCCGGGCTGGCCTGTGCCGCGCCGCAGCACGCCGTGACCTTGTACAACGAGCCGCCGAAATACCCGGCCGACTTCAAGCATTTCGACTATGTGAACCCGGACGCGCCCAAGGGCGGGATATTCCGCCAGGGTGGCTTTGGCGGTTTCGACAGCCTCAACCCGTTCATCAGCAAAGGCGTGCCGGCGGATGACATCGGCCTGATCTACGACACCCTGGCCAAGCAAGGCCTCGACGAACCCTTCACCGAGTACGGCCTGATCGCCGAAAAGATCGAGAAAGCCCCAGACAATGCCTGGGTGCGCTTCTACCTGCGCCCCGAAGCCCATTTCAACGACGGCCATCCGGTACGCGCCGAGGACGTGGTCTTCAGCTTCCAGACCCTGACCAAGGACGGCGCGCCGATGTTCCGCGGCTATTACAACGACGTCGCCGAAGTCATCGCCGAAGACCCGCTCAAGGTGCTGTTCAAGTTCAAGCACACGAATAACCGTGAGCTGCCGCTGATCCTCGGCCAACTGCCGGTTTTGCCCAAGCATTGGTGGGCGGATCGCGACTTCAACAAGGGCAACCTGGAAATCCCCCTGGGCAGCGGTCCCTACCGGGTCACCGAGGTGAAAGCCGGGCGCTCGGTCCGCTATGAACGGGTCAAGGACTATTGGGGCAAGGACCTGCCGGTCAATCGCGGCTTCTACAATTTCGATGTGCTGACCACCGACTACTACCGCGACAACACCGTCGCGGTCGAGGCCCTGAAAGCCGGGCAGTTCGATTTCTGGCTGGAAATGACCGCCAAGAACTGGGCCAACGCCTACAACATCCCGGCCGTCACCGAAGGGCGGCTGATCAAGGAGCAGATTCCCAACGGCAACCCCACCGGCATGCAGGGTTTTGTCTACAATCTCCGCCGCCCGGTGTTCCAGGACGTGCGGGTGCGCAAGGCCCTGAGCCTGCTGCTGGACTTCGAATGGACCAATAAACAGCTGTTCAACGGTGCCTATGCCCGCACCCGCAGCTATTTCGAGAACTCGGAAATGGCTGCCACCGGCCTGCCCGGCGAGGACGAACTGAAGATCCTCGAACCCCTGCGCGGCAAGATTCCCGAACAGGTCTTCACCGAAGCGTTCCAGCCCTCGATATGCGATGGCAGCGGCATGATCCGCGACCACCAGCGCCAAGCCTATCAATTGTTGCAGGAAGCCGGCTGGCGCATCGTCGACGACAAGATGGTCGATGCCCAGGGCAAACCGGTGGTGCTGGAGTTCCTGCTGGCCCAGACGGAGTTCGAACGGATACTGTTGCCGTTCAAGCGCAACCTGAGCGACCTGGGCATCGAGCTGGTGATCCGCCGAGTCGATGTGTCCCAGTACATCAACCGCGTGCGCTCCCGGGATTTCGACCTGGTGGTGGGCAGCTTCCCGCAGTCCAGCTCGCCGGGTAACGAACAGCGCGAGTTCTGGATGTCGGCCGCTGCCGACAAGCCCGGCAGCCGCAACACCATGGGCTTGAAGGATCCGGCCGTCGACCAGTTGGTGGAGCAACTGATCAACGCCGATTCGCGCAAGAGCCTGGTCGCCCACGCCCGGGCCCTGGATCGCGTGCTGCAATGGGGTTACTACGTGATTCCCAACTGGCACATCAAAACCTGGCGCGTAGCCTACTGGAATCACATCGGCCACCCGAAAGTCACGCCGACCTATGACATCGGCACGACCACCTGGTGGGTCAAGCCGGACACCAAGCCTGCCGATGAAGTAAAGCAAGTGATCGAACAACAGAACAACGCTGCCCCGGCGAGCGTGGAGTAACCCGATGCTGGCTTATATTTTCAGGCGGCTGCTGCTGATTATCCCAACGCTGTTCGGCATTCTGCTGATCAACTTCGTCATCATCCAGGCCGCGCCCGGCGGGCCGGTGGAGCAGATGATCGCCAAGCTCGAAGGCTTCGAAGGCGCCACCAGCCGCATCGCCGGTGGCGGCGCGGAAGTGTCGGTGGCCGGTTCTTCCTATCGCGGCGCCCAGGGCCTGGACCCGGCGCTGGTCAAGGAAATCGAGCGCATGTACGGCTTCGACAAGTCGGCGCCCGAACGCCTGTGGATCATGATCAAGAACTACGCCCACCTGGATTTCGGCGACAGTTTCTTCCGCGACGCCAAGGTCATCGACCTGATCAAGGAAAAGATGCCGGTGTCCATCTCCCTCGGGTTATGGAGCACGTTGATCATGTACCTGGTGTCCATCCCCCTGGGGATCGCCAAGGCCACGCGCCATGGCAGCCATTTTGACGTGTGGACCAGCTCGGCGATCATCATCGGCTATGCAATTCCGTCATTTCTGTTTGCCATCCTGCTGATCGTGGTGTTCGCCGGCGGCAGCTATTTCGACTGGTTCCCGTTGCGCGGGCTGACCTCGAACAATTTCGATCAATTGAGCTGGGGGGGGAAGATCCTCGACTATTTCTGGCACCTGGCCTTGCCAGTGACCGCCCTGGTGATCGGCAACTTCGCCACCATGACCCTGCTGACCAAGAACAGCTTCCTCGATGAGATCAACAAGCAGTACGTGGTCACCGCCAAGGCCAAGGGCCTGACCCGCAACCGGGTGCTCTACGGTCACGTGTTCCGCAACGCCATGCTGCTGGTGATCGCCGGATTCCCTTCGGCGTTCATCGGGATTTTCTTCACCGGCTCCCTGCTGGTGGAGGTGATCTTCTCCCTCGACGGCCTGGGGCTGATGAGTTTCGAAGCGGCCATCAACCGCGATTACCCGGTGGTCTTCGGTACCCTGTTCATCTTCACCCTGCTGGGGCTGGTGGTGAAACTGATCGGTGACCTGACCTACACCTTTGTCGATCCACGCATCGACTTCGAAAGCCGGGAGCATTGAGATGAACCTGTCCCCTCTCAATCGCCGTCGGTTCGAACTGTTCAAGGCGAACAAGCGTGGCTGGTGGTCGCTGTGGCTGTTCATGATCCTGTTCGTGCTCAGCCTGGGCGCCGAACTGATCGCCAACGACAAGCCCCTGGCGGTGCATTACGACGGCGGCTGGTACTTCCCGGCCCTCAAGCGCTACCCGGAAACCACCTTCGGCGGCGAATTCCCGCTGGAAGCCAATTACAAGAGCCCGTACATCCGCGAATTGCTGGCGGCCAAGGATGCCTGGGTGCTATGGGCACCGATTCCGTTCAGCTACCAGAGCATCAACTACGACCTGAAGGTCCCCGCCCCCGCCCCGCCCTCCGCGGTGAACTGGCTGGGCACCGACGACCAGGGCCGTGATGTGCTGGCCCGGGTCATCTATGGTTTCCGCATTTCGGTGCTGTTCGCCCTGACCCTGACACTGCTCAGCTCGATCGTCGGCGTCATCGCTGGCGCCTTGCAGGGGTTCTATGGCGGTTGGGTCGACCTGGCCGGCCAGCGGTTCCTGGAGATCTGGTCCGGTCTGCCGGTGCTTTACCTGCTGATCATCCTGGCCAGTTTCGTCCAGCCCAATTTCTGGTGGCTGCTGGGGATCATGTTGCTGTTCTCCTGGATGAGCCTGGTGGACGTGGTGCGCGCCGAGTTCCTGCGCGGGCGCAACCTCGAATACGTGCGCGCCGCCCGGGCCCTTGGCATGCAGAACGGCGCGATCATGTTCCGGCATATCCTGCCCAATGCCATGGTCTCGACCATGACCTTCATGCCGTTCATCCTCACCGGCGCCATCGGCACCCTCACCGCCCTGGACTTCCTCGGTTTCGGCCTGCCGGCCGGCGCGCCGTCCCTGGGCGAGCTGGTGGCCCAAGGCAAATCCAACCTCCAGGCGCCCTGGCTGGGCATCAGCGCGTTCGCGGTACTGGCGATCATGTTGAGCCTGCTGGTGTTCATCGGCGAGTCCGCTCGCGATGCCTTCGATCCGAGGAAGTGACATGAACCAGGACAATCTGATCGAAGTCCGCGACCTGGCGGTGGAATTCGTTGTCGGGCAACACCGCCAGCGCGTGGTCGAAGGCGTCAGTTTCGACATCAAGCGCGGCGAAACCCTGGCCCTGGTGGGGGAAAGCGGCTCGGGCAAGTCGGTGACCGCCCACTCGATCCTGCGGTTGCTGCCCTACCCGCTGGCCCACCATCCCACCGGCGCCATCCAGTACGCCGGGCAGAACATGCTGGGTTTGAAGGAAAAAATCATCCGCCACATCCGCGGCAACCGGATCGCGATGATCTTCCAGGAGCCGATGACGTCCCTCAATCCGCTGCACTCCATCGGCAAGCAGATCAATGAAGTGCTCGGCATCCACAAGGGCCTGACCGGCAAGGTCGCGACCCGTCGAACCCTGGAATTGCTGGAACTGGTGGGCATCCCCGAGCCGCACAAGCGCCTCAAGGCCCTGCCCCACGAACTGTCCGGCGGCCAGCGCCAACGGGTCATGATCGCCATGGCCCTGGCCAACGAGCCGGAACTGCTGATCGCCGACGAGCCGACCACCGCCCTGGACGTCACCGTCCAGCTGAAAATCCTCGATCTGCTCAAGGATCTGCAGGCACGATTGGGCATGTCGCTGCTGCTGATCAGCCACGATTTGAACCTGGTCAGAAGAATTGCGCACCGCGTATGTGTCATGCAGCGCGGTTGCATCGTCGAACAGGCATCGTGCGCAGAATTGTTCCGCGCGCCGCAGCATCCGTACACTCGGGAACTGCTGGCCGCCGAGCCCAGCGGCAACCCGGCGAGCAACGTGATGGGCCCGCCGTTGTTGCAGGTCGAGGACCTGAAAGTCTGGTTCCCGATCAAGAAAGGCCTGTTCAAGCGCACGGTGGACTACATCAAGGCCGTGGACGGCATTCGCTTCAGCCTGCCCCAGGGCCAGACCCTGGGCATCGTTGGCGAGAGCGGTTCCGGCAAGTCCACTCTGGGGCTGGCGATCCTGAGGTTGATCGGCAGCCAGGGCGGGATCCGCTTTGAAGGCAAGCAGCTGGACAGCTTGACGCAGCAGCAGGTGCGACCGCTGCGCCGGGAGATGCAAGTGGTGTTTCAGGACCCGTTTGGTAGCCTGAGCCCGCGGATGTCTGTGGGACAGATCGTCGGTGAAGGCCTGCGGATCCACAAGATCGGCACCGAAGCCGAACAGGAACAAGCGATAATCGCGGCATTGAAGGAGGTAGGCCTGGACCCGGAAACCCGGAACCGCTACCCCCATGAATTTTCCGGAGGGCAACGGCAGCGTATCGCCATTGCCCGGGCCCTGGTGCTCAAGCCGGCGTTGATTCTGCTGGATGAACCGACGTCTGCCCTGGACCGTACAGTGCAACGCCAGGTGGTGGAGCTGTTGCGGTCGCTGCAAACCAAGTACAACCTGACGTACCTGTTTATCAGCCATGATCTGGCTGTCGTCAAAGCGCTGAGCCACCAATTGATGGTGGTCAAGCATGGCCAAGTGGTCGAACAAGGTGACGCCCGCAGCATATTCGCTGCGCCGCAACACCCCTATACACAGCAGTTGCTGGAGGCCGCCTTCCTGGCCCCAACAGCTGCCGAATAACCTGAAAGAGGAGCAACACATGGGTTTTCTCGCCGGTAAGCGCGTACTGATCGTCGGTGTCGCCAGCAAGCTGTCCATCGCATCCGGCATCGCCGCCGCCATGCATCGCGAGGGCGCTGAACTTGCCTTCACTTATCAGAACGACAAACTCAAAGGTCGTGTCGAAGAGTTCGCCCAAGGCTGGGGTTCGAGCCCTGAGCTGTGCTTTCCGTGCGACGTGGCCAGCGATGAAGAAATCGCCAAGGTCTTCGAAGAACTGAGCAAGAAGTGGGACGGCCTGGACTGCATCGTGCACTCCGTGGGCTTCGCCCCGGGCGACCAGTTGGACGGCGACTTCACCGAAGCCACCACCCGTGAAGGCTTCCGCATCGCCCACGACATCAGCGCCTACAGCTTCGTCGCCCTGGCCAAGGCCGGCCGCGAAATGATGAAAGGCCGCAATGGCAGCCTGCTGACCCTGTCGTACCTGGGCGCCGAGCGCACCATGCCGAACTACAACGTCATGGGCATGGCCAAGGCCTCCCTGGAAGCCGGCGTGCGCTACCTGGCCGGCTCCCTGGGCCCGGACGGCACTCGCGTCAACTGCGTCTCGGCAGGTCCGATCCGCACCCTCGCCGCTTCCGGCATCAAGAACTTCCGCAAGATGCTGGCCGCCAACGAAGCGCAAACCCCGCTGCGTCGCAACGTCACCATCGAAGAAGTCGGCAACGCCGGCGCCTTCCTGTGCTCCGACCTGGCGTCGGGCATCAGCGGTGAAATCATGTACGTGGACGGCGGCTTCAACACCACCGCCATGGGCAACATCGAAGAGTAATCTTCCCCGCGCCTGAAAAACGCCGCTCGTCCTGGAAGGGACGAGCGGCGTTTTTCATTCCCGATGCCCCTGCCACGACTCTCCGGTGTGGGAGCGGGCTTGCTCGCGAAGACGTCGGCACAGCCAACGTCAATGCCAACTGACCCGCCGCTTTCGCGAGCAAGCCCGCTCCCACCTGGGTCCTGGGTCGGCCGCAAAATCTCCATCCACCGCCAATCCCCTGCTCGCGATGGCGGTTGATGGGCATCAGCACCGCTTGTCCTGTTTCTGCGCATACATGGCCGCGTCCGCGTCAGCCAGCAAGCTGTCGATCGATTCGTGGTGTTGTGGCCCGTACTCGACCTGCCCGACGCTGAAGCGGATGTCGTAGCCGCGCTGCTGCATCGCATTGCGCTCATCGAGGACTTCCCGGAGTCGCTCCATGATCGCCGAGATCTCGACATGGGAAGAGCCAGTGAGCAAGGCCACGAACTCATCACCGCCCAGACGACCAATCACGTCGCTTTCGCGAAAGGCGATGCGCAGTACGTCGGCGAAGGTTTTCAGCGCGCGATCACCCTCGGCATGCCCAAAGCGGTCGTTGATGGGTTTGAAATCGTTGAGGTCGAAGTACAGCAGCGTCGCCGGTCGCGACAGGCGCTCACAAACGTCCAGAGCATGTTGGGCCAGTGTCCTGAAGCCACGTCGATTGGACAGCAGGGTCAGTTCGTCCATGCTTGCCATCTGCACGGCGACCATTTCCTGCTCGGCCATCCGCGCCAGGTCGCGCAGCAGCTCGCGCTCTTCGTCATCGAGTTTGCGCGGACGGGTATCGATCAGGCATAGCGTCCCCAGCTTGCTGCCACCCTCCAGTCTCAACGGTTGCCCCGCATAGAAGCGAATGCCGGGGGCACCCGTGACCAACGGATTGTCTCGAAAGCGTTCGTCCTGCTCCGCGTCGCTAACCTCCATGATCTGATCCTGCAAGATCGCATGCCCACAGAAGGAAATCGCCCGCGGCGTTTCACTGATGCTCATGCCACTCTTGGATTTGAACCACTGCCGGTTGGTATCCACCAGGGACACCAGCGCGATGGGCACATCGAACAGGCGTCGAGCGAGGCGGGTCAATCGATCGAAGCGCTCTTCGGGTGCGGTATCGAGCAGCTTCAACGATTGCAGAGTCTTGAGACGGACGGCTTCGTCGTCAGGTTTACCTGGTTCGAGCATCGGTCACTCCGTTGTGGGTACTGGCTCAAGTCTAGCCCAGCTTCAACCGCTGACGAGCCGCATGACTGAATCAGACGGGCATTTGCCGACGAGGGCTTATACACTGCGACACAGGTTCAATAAGAGGCGCTGACCGATGAAGCCCATCCCCCAGGATTCCGCCCCCCGTTTCTGGCGCGATGCGGCCTTGCCCTTCATTGAAGCCAGGGCCATCGCGGATGGGCGCAAGGTCTGTTATTCACGGCATTCCCACGACCATTTCTCCATCGGGGCGATCACCGCCGGATGCAGCACCTACGTGCATGAGCAGTCGAATTTCAAAGTTGAAAGCGGCACCGTGGTGCTGATGAATCCAGGGGATGTCCACGCCTGCAACCCGATTGACGATCAGCCATGGTCATACGTGATGCTCTACGTCGACACCCTGTGGCTGAGGGACCTGCAACGGCGAATCGGCTTTGACGAGGAGCTGGATTTCCAGGGCTTTGCCACCACCCACAGCCGCGATGCCGAGCTGTTTGCCGCGTTGCAAGGGTTGTATGGGCAATTGGTGGATGAACGGCTCGCCCCCCCGTCCAAACAAGCCGCCGCCGAGGCGTTCTTCATCGATCTGCAACAGCGCCTCAACCCGGCGGGACGTCCGGACCGGGGCAGCCATCCCGGTTTGATGCGAGCGGCACAGTTCATCCATGACCATTGCGCCGAAGCCTTGAAGCTCGAAGACATCTGCAGCGCCGCGCAACTGTCGCCGTCCTACCTGAGCCGGGCTTTCAAGCGTCACTACGGGATGACGCCCCATGCCTTCCTGGTCAATCGCCGGATCCAGTTCGCCCGCCGGCAATTGCGCGAAGGCAAGCTGATCGCCGACGTCGCCCTGGACAGCGGATTCGCCGACCAGGCGCATTTCCAGCGAGCCTTCAAGCAGCACCTGGCGGCGACGCCAGGGCAGTATCGAGGCTGACACGGGCCATCGGGTGATCCCCTCGCCACAAAAAGCTTGCAGGTCAAAACACCCGTGACACCTCAAGGCAGCAACAGGTACATCGCGCTGGCTACCAGCAATCCCGCCATCGTCCGATTGAACCAGCGCATGGTCGCCGGATTGCCCAGCCAGTTGCGCAGGAAACTGCCCGCATACGCCCAGCACCCCACGGAAACGTAGCAGATCACCAGGTAGACGGCTGCGAATTGCCAGACCAGCCTCGCTTCACCATCGGCCACGAAGGCCCCCATTCCCGCGACACAGGCCAACCAGGCCTTGGGGTTGAGCCATTGCATCAGTGCCCCATGGAACATCGAGGGCGCGCGCCCTTCATTCGCACTTCCCAGGTGTCCGTTATCCCGGGCCAGCTTCCAGGCCATGAACAACAGGAACGCCACGCCGCCCAACTGCACCACTCGCGTGAGACCGGGCCAGCGCTGCAGGACTTCATGCAAACCCAGCCCCATCAACACCAGCAGCAGGACAAATCCCAGGGTTGCACCGGCCACATGGCGCAACGTCGCACGAAAGCCGTACCGGGCCCCGGAGCTCAGGGCTACGATATTGACCGGGCCTGGCGTGATGGAGGCGACAAGCGCAAACGCCGCCATGGAGAAAAACAGAGTCATCGCATACCTTCTTCAAGTTGGTGAGGTGGCGCACACAGTAAATCTGCGCAAGCCGCAGGTATTGAACAAAACTGCCCCATTGCAACCACGCGGTACCCGGTGATTTTTTTGTAAACTCTATGCGAATCCGGCCAGTGGAGCCGATACTGTGCGGCTATCTCAGTCAGGCGCGCCCTATGTCCTTTGCGGTATTGCGATTCATTGGCTTCATTCTCGGTATTTTCCTGATCACGCTGGCCGCGAGCATGGTGATTCCGCTCATCACACTGATGATCTATGGGCGAAACGATGACCTCTCGGCATTCTTATGGTCGAGCCTGATCACCTTCACCTGTGGCATCGTGCTGGTCGCTCGCGGACGGCCCGCACACACGCAGATGCGCCCTCGGGACATGTACCTGTTGACGACCGCCAGCTGGGTCGTCGTCTGCGTGTTCTGCGCACTGCCGTTGGTGTTCATCCAGCACATCAGCTACACCGACGCCTTTTTCGAGACGATGTCAGGCATCACCACCACCGGCTCGACCGTCCTGACCGGGCTGGACAACGCATCCCCCGGCCTGTTGATCTGGCGCTCGATGCTGCACTGGCTTGGCGGGATCGGCTTTATCGGCATGGCGGTAGCGGTCCTGCCGCTGCTTCGGGTCGGCGGCATGCGACTGTTCCAGACCGAGTCGTCGGACTGGTCGGAAAAAGTCACCCCGCGCTCCCACGTCGCAGCGAACTACATTCTGTGGATCTATATAGGATTGACCGCTCTGGCGACCCTGGCCTTGTGGCTGGCAGGCATGACGCCTTTCGAAGCGATCAATCATGCGATGTCCCTGATCTCCACGGGCGGTTTTTCCACGTCGGACGCATCCCTGGGGCACTGGCCTCAACCGGCGATCCATTGGGTATCTGTCGTCGTCATGATGGCCGGCTCGCTGCCATTTACCTTGTATGTCGCCACCTTGCGCGGCAACAGACGAGCCTTGTTCAAGGACCAGCAAGTCAGGGGTTTTGTCGGCTTCCTGGTCGTCACCTGGCTCGTGGTAGGAACCTGGCTGAGCCTGAACAGTGACTACACATGGTGGGATGCGGTCCGTATCGTGGCCGTCAACGTGACGTCCGTGGTCACCACCACGGGCGTTGCGCTGGGTGACTACACCCTATGGGGCAGTTTTGCCTTGTTGCTGTTCTTCTACCTGACGTTCGTCGGCGGCTGTTCCGGATCAACCGCCGGCGGCCTGAAGATCTTTCGCTTTCAGGTGGCCCGAGCCTTGCTGATGGGCAGCTTGAAACAACTGATTCATCCCCGGGCAGTGATCCAGAAAAAATACAACAACCATCCCATCGATGAAGAAATCGCCCGCTCGCTGCTGACGTTTTCATTTTTCTTCGCCATCACCATCGGCGCTATCGCCCTGGGGCTGGCACTGATCGGCCTGGACTGGACAACCGCCCTGACCGGCGCGGCCACCGCCGTGTGCAACGTGGGACCGGGGCTGGGGTCGATCATCGGGCCGGCGGGCAACTTCTCGACCTTGCCGGATGCCGCAAAATGGCTGTTGACCGTTGGCATGTTGCTGGGTCGCCTGGAGATTCTGACCGTCCTGGTGTTGTTCACACCGGTGTTCTGGAAGTACTGAGCCCTTCGCCCTGTTGCAAAGTACAAGGCAAGAAAAAGCCGCGACACCTCGATGGAGGCGTCGCGGCTTTTTTCAGACGATCAGCGGTCGTTCTTGATCGACGAACTGGTCGCGTTGGTCAGTCCCTTGGTGTTGTGGGTACCAGGCGTGCTGTCGGAAATAGCCGAAGCTTTGGTCAAGCCGCGGGTATCGCGGTCGTTGGCAATGCTCGAAGTGACCGACGCATGGCTCGTACGGTCAGTGCGAGTGGTCCCGGTGTGCTTGCCGCTCACGCCATGATCGCGGGTGCGTGTCGCGGTGCCGGTGTGATCGCTGCTCAGGCCTTTGCCGTGACCACTGGAGTCGCTGGATTTCCCACTGCCCTTGCCACCACCATTGCCGCCGCCATTACCACCTCCGTTGCCACCTCCATTACCACCGCCATTTCCACCCGCAGCAGCGTAGCTCGCGCCAATGGGCGACAGATCCGCCGGCAGCAAGGCAGAGGCCCCTAGCATCAGGGTGCAAACTGCGGCGGCAATTAATGACTTCTTATGTTTGGACATGTTGTCTCCGAAAGACAAAATCAACGGTTGAACCTTTGAGACTCAAAGGTTCATTTTTTGTTCGCGGTTGTCCGACCAACGACAGAGAATTCACTGTCGATTTTTCGGTGGAGCTGTACCGGAGGCAGCTCTATGCTCAGCCCCATGAACAGACAAGACTCGCTGCTCCCACCCCACGCCGAGATGGTCCGCGCCATGCTCGAACGAGACACCGCCTACGAGGGGGTGTTCTTCACCGCGGTCAAGACCACCGGCATTTTTTGTCGTCCCGCCTGCACGGCGCGCAAACCCAAACCGGAGAACGTGGAGTTCTTCGCCCATGCCGACGACGCCCTGTCGGCCGGCTACCGCGCCTGCCTGCGCTGCAAGCCCCTGGACGCTGCCGCCATCGCACCGGACTGGATCCAGGCGCTGCTCAAGGCCGTGGACGCCGAACCCGATCTGCGCTGGACGGACGCCTTGCTGCTGGAACAAGGCATCGAACCGTTGAAACTGCGGCGCTGGTTCAAGCAGCATTTCGGCATGACCTTTCACGCCTACCTGCGCACCCGACGCCTGGGCATCGCCCTGGGGGGGATCAAGGAGGGCAATTCCATCGACAATGCGGCGTTCGATTCGGGCTACGAATCCCTGAGCGGATTTCGCGATGCTTTCGTGAAGTCTTTCCACATCACCCCCGGCCGTGCCGCTCAAAGCGAACCCCTGCTGTTCACGCGCCTGACCACCCCATTGGGGCCGATGCTGGCCATGGCCGAACGACGCGGACTGGTGCTGCTGGAGTTTCTCGACCGTCCGGCCCTGACCCGGGAAATCGAAGAACTGCAACAGCGCTACGGCTACACCGTCGCGCCGGGGCACAACGCACACTTGCAGCAGATCGAAACCGAACTGACGGATTATTTCGCCGGCAACCTCACAACCTTCAATGTCCCGTTGCACATGCCCGGCAGTGCATTTGCCATCCGGGTCTGGGCCGAACTGCAAAAAATCCCTTATGGCGAGACTCGCAGCTACGGCGCCATCGCCACCGTCCTCGGCAACCCTGGCGCCAGCCGCGCCGTAGGATTGGCCAATGGTCAGAATCGCCTGGCCATCGTTGTACCGTGCCATCGGGTGATCGGTGCGGACGGCTCCTTGACCGGCTATGGTGGTGGGCAACCGCGCAAGGCCTTCCTGCTGCGACTGGAAAAAGCCGCTGTGCAAGTTTCCCTGCCCCTGGCGTTCTGACCATCCCGAGGACACAGACCCGATGCCCGTGCCGTACCACGATGCCAGTGTCTTTCTTGCCAACCTCGATGAAGAGTGGCGGCGTCACGTCGAAACAACCGGCCCCTGCCTGCTGCAACCCAAGCCGGCCCGCGATCCCTACGAAGTCCTGGTGCGGGCCATCGCCTACCAGCAGTTGCACGCCAAGGCCGGCGATGCGATCTTCGGTCGACTGCTGGCGTTGTTTCCGACGCAGCCATTCCCAAGGCCGGAGCAGATTCTGGCGACCGACTTCGAGCAGTTGCGGGGTTGCGGTTTTTCCGCCAGCAAGATCGCAACCATCCAGGGCATCGCACAGGCAGCCCTGGACGGTGTGGTGCCGGATTACCCGACAGCGTTGGCGATGGACGACGAAGCCTTGATCGAGCGCCTGGTCACCCTGCGCGGCGTCGGTCGCTGGACCGTGGAGATGTTGCTGATCTACAGCCTGGAGCGACCGGACATCCTGCCAGTGGACGACTTCGGTGTGCGCGAAGGCTATCGGCGTCTGAAGGGCCTCGAACGACAGCCCGGTCGCAAGCAGATGATCGATATCGGCCTGGCCTGGAGCCCCTATCGGACGGTGGCGGCGTGGTACCTGTGGCGGGTGCCGGTGCCTGCCCGTGGGACCGCGTGATCGTTCTTCGCGAGCAAGCCCGCTCCCACAGGGGATCGCATTTCAATGTGGGAGCGAGCCTGCTCGCGATGGCGTCAGACCTGTCGAAACGCTGACCGTCTACGCTATCCCAGGTCATTCCAGCCCCATCGGAGGCTCCCATGCAGCTCGAAGGTTCCTGCCATTGCGGCGAGGTGTCATTCAGCCTGACCTGTGCCCACCCCTACCCTTACCAGCGCTGCTACTGCTCGATCTGTCGCAAGACCCAGGGCGGCGGCGGTTTCGCGATCAACCTGGGCGGCGATGCCCGCAGCCTCAAGGTGCGCGGTCGCCGGCACATATCGATTTATCATGCGCGGCTCAAGAACGAAGGCGATAAACGCGCCCACCGCAGCAGTGCCGAACGGCATTTCTGCTCCCTTTGCGGTTCGGGTTTGTGGTTGTTCAGCCCCGAATGGCCGGAATTGATCCACCCTTTCGCCTCAGCTATCGATACGCCGCTGCCGGTTCCGCCAGAGCGCACCCATCTGATGCTCGGCTCCAAGGCCCCCTGGGTGGAAATCGAAGCGTATCCGGGCGACCAGCGGTTCGAGGTCTACCCCGAGGAATCGATTGCCCAGTGGCATGAGCGCCTGGGGTTGAAGGCTTAAGGCCCCCATCGCGAGCAGGCTCGCTCCCACATGGAAACGCATTCCCCCTGTGGGAGCGAGCCTGCTCGCGATGGCGTCAGTACCGACAACGCTGTACTACAGCGCCGGCACACCACTGTGAAAACGAAACTCCACATCCGGCGACTCGATCAGGTCCCGCTCGGCCTCACGCACCTTGTCGATCACCTGGGCGATGTCCTTGGCATCACCGTACTGGTAGGCCAGTTTCAGATAGCCCTGGAAATGCCGGGCCTCGCTTTTCAGCAGGCCGAAATAGAACTTGCCCAGCTCTTCGTCCAGATGCGGCACCAGCGCCTCGAAACGCTCGCAACTACGGGCTTCGATGAACGCACCGACCACCAGGGTATCCACCAGCTTGACTGGCTCGTGGCTGCGCACCACTTTGCGCAGACCCGAGGCGTAACGCCCGGCGGAGAGCTGACGCAAGCCGACCTTGCGCTTTTTCATCAGGCGCATGACTTGCTCGTGGTGCACCAGCTCTTCCCTGGCCAGGCGCGACATCATGTTGATCAGATCGACATGGGAATGGTACTTGGCGATCAGGCTCAGGGCGGTGCTGGCGGCCTTGAACTCGCAGTTCTTGTGGTCGATCAGCAACGTTTCCTGATCGGCCAGCGCAGCCTGGACCCAGGCATCGGGAGTGCGGCAGCCAAGGAATTCGTGGATTTCGGGAAGGATCATGGGGCTCACGGGCAAAAGGTAGTCGAGCGAAGGGCGCCGATTATACCGGCCTGCCCCCAGACCACCAGCCACCCCTGTTGATATGCATCAAGTCGACGACTCACCGGCAAGAACTATAGTTGAGCAACATCATGCCTTTTTCATTGCTGGAGACGCCGATCATGCAAGCCATCCGCAGCATCCTGGTGGTCATCGAACCCGAACACTCGGAAAGCCTGGCGCTCAAACGCGCCAAGTTGATCGCCGGTGTGACCCAGGCCCATCTGCACCTGCTGGTCTGCGACAAAAAACATGACCATGCCGGCATGCTCAGCGTATTGAAAGCCGCGCTGCTGGCGGACGGCTACAGCGTCACCACGGAACAGGCCTGGAACGAAAGCCTCCACGACACCATCATCGATGTACAACAGGCCGAAGGGTGTGGCCTGGTGATCAAGCAGCATTTCCCGGACAGCCCGCTGAAAAAAGCCCTGCTCACCCCGGCGGACTGGAAACTGCTGCGCCACTGCCCAACCCCGGTGCTACTGGTGAAAACCGCGGGCTCCTGGAAAGACAAGGTGATTCTTGCCGCCGTTGACGTGGGCAATACCGACGATGAACACCGGCACCTGCACAACACCATTATCGATCATGGCTATGACATTGCCCTCCTGGCCAAGGCGCACCTGCACGTAATCAGCGCCCATCCGTCGCCGATGCTGTCGTCCGCCGACCCGACGTTCCAGCTCAAGGAAACCATACAGGCCCGTTATCACGAACAATGCCGGGCGTTCCAGGCCGAATTCGACATCGACGACCAACATCTGCACATCGAGGAAGGCCCGGCGGATGTGTTGATCCCCTATATGGCGCGCAAGCTCGAGGCCGCCGTGACAGTCATTGGCACCGTGGCCCGCTCCGGGCTGTCAGGGGTGCTGATCGGCAATACTGCCGAAGCGGTGCTCGATACCCTGGAAAGCGATGTGCTGGTGCTCAAGCCCCAGGAAGTGGAGGATCACTTGGTGGAGTTGGCGGTCAAGAGCTGAAACACCACCCTTGTGGGAACTACCTTTGTGGCGAGGGGATTTATCCCCGCTGGGGTGCGCAGCAGCCCTGAAACCAGCCGCCTCGCTGTGTCAGACAGATTGAGCTCACAGTGATGGGGCTGCTACGCAGCCCAGCGGGGATAAATCCCCTCGCCACAAAGAATGTCAGCGGGCCACAAAGGAGCACAGTCTCAACCGCCAAACGCGTCCTTCAGGAACCCCGGCGCGATGTAGCGTTGGTAATGGGCTTCGGACAGCAGGAAAAACTCCCGATCGATGGCGTCCCGCAGGTCCGGCAGTTCCCAGTCGCGGAATTCCGGTAGCAGCACCATGCCGTAGGCTTCGAGGTTGTTGATCACCCGGGCGCCCCGGGCGATCAACTGATAGGCCCAGCAATATTCCGACTGGTGCGCGACGAAGCGGATCTGGCGCGCCACCAGTTGCTCGCGCAGCAGCCCGGGGTCGAACACCTCGAGTTTCGCCACCATGACTTGCACCAGCAACTGCTCCAGGCGCATCCACACCGCGCGTTTCTCGTCTTCGCTGTAGCCGTTCCAGTGAATCACCTCGTGGTGGAAGCGCTTGCAGCCACGGCACACCAGGTCACCGTAGACAGTGGAGCAAAGGCCGACGCAGGGGGTCTTGATGAGCTGGTTGGGCATAACGGAACGCACACGCAAAAGCAGGACAGGCCGGCATGTTAGCCCTTTGTCTAAGATTGATCACCCCTCAAACTTCCCGGCCCAACTTACCTTTAATTTTTTTTTCCCGTAGAATCAGCCAGCCTTTTAAGGCGCCAATGTCCGTTAGAAGCTGTTTTCAAAGCGTCACGAGCACAGTCGTTCCTTCAGAACGGTGTTGGCGAAGGGTCTTTCCAGCGGGGAAAGCCCAACGCCAACCCTCATCAGCTCCCCGTTCTGCAGGCGTAAAACTTTGAAAGCAGCTTCTGTGAGGAACCCCGGAAACCCTGGCGTGGTGGCTCAAAAAGCCCCCGACGCGCATGGGTACCGCGGGTTTCTGGATGAGCGTCCCGGACACCCATTTGGGACCACTGATGAGGGTAATACTGTGCTTGAAGCCTACCGCAAACATATCGAAGAGCGTGCAGCACTGGGTATCGTTCCCCAGCCGCTCAACGCCGAACAAACCGCAGGCCTGGTCGAGCTGCTGAAGAATCCCCCGGCTGGCGAAGAAGCTTTCCTCGTTGACCTGATCACCAACCGCGTTCCGCCTGGAGTCGACGAAGCCGCCTACGTCAAGGCCGGTTTCCTCTCCGCCCTGGCCAAGGGCGAAGTCCAATCCCCTCTGCTGGACAAGAAACGCGCCGTTGAACTGCTCGGCACCATGCAGGGCGGCTACAACATTGTGACCCTGGTGGAACTGCTGGACAGCGCCGAGCTGGCGCCAGTGGCCGCCGAAGAACTCAAGCACACCCTGCTGATGTTCGATGCCTTCCACGATGTGGCTGAAAAAGCCAAGAACGGCAACGTCCACGCCAAGGCCGTGCTGCAATCCTGGGCCGACGGCGAGTGGTTCAAGAAGCGTCCGGTGCTGGCCGACAAGATCAGCCTGCGGGTGTTCAAGGTTCCTGGCGAAACCAACACCGACGACCTGTCCCCTGCCCCGGACGCCTGGTCGCGCCCTGACATCCCGCTGCACGCCCTGGCCATGCTGAAAATGGCCCGTGACGGCATCGTTCCGGACGAGCAAGGCAAGACCGGCCCGATGAAGCAGATCGAAGAAATGCGCGGCCAGGGGTTCCCGATCGCCTACGTCGGTGACGTGGTCGGTACTGGTTCCTCGCGTAAATCCGCCACCAACTCGGTGCTGTGGTTCTTCGGCGACGACATTCCTTACGTGCCGAACAAGCGTGCCGGTGGTTTCTGCTTCGGCAGCAAGATCGCCCCGATCTTCTACAACACCATGGAAGACGCCGGCGCCCTGCCGATCGAATTCGACGTGTCGAACATGAACATGGGCGACGTGATCGACCTGTACCCGCACGCCGGCAAGGTCTGCAAGCACGGTACCGACGAAGTCATCACCACCTTCGAAATGAAGACCCCGGTCCTGTTGGACGAAGTCCGCGCCGGCGGCCGTATTCCGCTGATCATCGGCCGTGGCCTGACCGAGAAGGCCCGTGCCGAGCTGGGCCTGCCACCGTTCGACCTGTTCAAGAAGCCTGAAGCCCCTGCCGCCAGCACCAAGGGTTTCACCCTGGCGCAGAAAATGGTCGGCAAGGCGTGCGGCGTAGCCGGTGTGCGTCCTGGCACCTACTGCGAACCGAAGATGACCACCGTGGGTTCCCAGGACACCACCGGTCCAATGACCCGTGACGAGTTGAAAGACCTGGCCTGCCTGGGCTTCTCCGCTGACCTGGTGATGCAGTCATTCTGCCACACCGCGGCGTATCCAAAGCCGATCGACGTGACCACCCACCACACCCTGCCTGACTTCATCATGACCCGTGGCGGCGTTTCCCTGCGTCCGGGCGACGGCATCATCCACTCGTGGCTGAACCGCATGCTGCTGCCAGACACCGTCGGTACCGGTGGTGACTCCCACACCCGTTTCCCGATGGGCATCTCGTTCCCGGCCGGTTCCGGCCTGGTGGCGTTCGCCGCTGCCACCGGCGTCATGCCGCTGGACATGCCGGAATCGATCCTGGTGCGCTTCAAAGGCAAGATGAAACCTGGCATCACCCTGCGTGACCTGGTCCATGCCATTCCTTACTTCGCGATCCAGAACGGCCTGCTGACTGTCGAGAAGAAAGGCAAGAAAAACGCCTTCTCCGGCCGCATCCTGGAAATCGAAGGCCTGGAAGGCCTGACGCTGGAACAGGCTTTCGAGCTGTCCGACGCATCGGCCGAACGTTCGGCTGCCGGTTGCACCATCAAGCTGTCGAAAGAGTCGATCACCGAGTACCTGCAGTCCAACATCACCCTGCTGCGCTGGATGATCGGCGAAGGCTACGGTGATGCCCGTACCCTGGAACGTCGTGCCCAAGCGATGGAAGCCTGGATCGCCAACCCTGAGCTGATGGAAGCCGATGCCGACGCCGAATACGCTGAAGTCATCGAAATCGATCTGGCCAACATCAACGAGCCTGTGCTCTGCGCCCCGAACGACCCGGACGACGCCCGTCTGCTCTCCAGCGTAGCTGGCGAGAAGATCGACGAAGTGTTCATCGGCTCGTGCATGACCAACATCGGTCACTTCCGCGCTGCCGGCAAGTTGCTGGACCAGGTCAAGGGCCAGCTGCCAACCCGTCTGTGGCTCTCGCCGCCGACCAAGATGGACGCTCACCAGCTCACCGAAGAAGGCTACTACGGCATCTACGGCAAGGCCGGTGCACGGATGGAAATGCCAGGCTGCTCGCTGTGCATGGGTAACCAGGCACGCGTCGAGCCGAACAGCACCGTGGTGTCGACCTCGACCCGTAACTTCCCGAACCGTCTGGGCGACGGCGCGAATGTCTACCTGGCTTCGGCCGAGCTGGCATCCGTTGCATCGATCCTGGGTCGCCTGCCGACCGTCGAGGAGTACATGGAATACGCCGGCAAGATCGACAGCATGGCAGCGGACGTGTACCGCTACCTGAGCTTCGACCAGATCGCCGAGTTCCGTGAAGCGGCTGCAAACGCCAACATCCCGGTCGTTCAAGCCTAAGGCTTCGACGCTCGACTGAAAACGCCGCCCTTCTTGCGAGGGGCGGCGTTTTTTTTATGCCTGGGCTTTTGATGCAAGCCGGGCTGCCGCTATCGCGAGCAGGCTCGCTCCCACAGGGGATCGCATTTCAAATGTGGGAGCGGGCTTGCTCGCGAAGGCTGCGTGTCAGCCAACATCATGGTGACTGATACAACGCTTTCGCGAGCAAGCCCGCTCCCACAGAGGATCTGGGGTGAACACAATTTCCGAGGACACCACAGGCCTGTGGGAGCCGAGCTTGCTCGCGATGGCGGCGGCACATCCAGCATCACCGCAACTGACCCACCGCATTCGCGAGCAAGCCCGCTCCTACAGGGGATTTGGGGTGTCAAGCCGTAAGGGAATAGACCAGTGCAGTAATCGCCACCAGTCCCACAGATACCACGAAGACGTTGGACGCCTGACCACGATAGCGGGCCATGGCCGGGACCTTGCGGATGGCGTACATCGGCATCAGAAACAGGATGGCCGCGATCACCGGGCCGCCCAGGGTTTCGATCATGCCGAGGATGCTCGGGTTGAGCGTGGCAACGATCCAGCACACCAGCAACATGAACACTGCCGTCAGGCGGTCCAGGGTCTTGGCTGCCGGGCGACGGCCGCTCTTGACGATCAGGCCCTTGAGGCCTTCACTGGCGCCGATGTAGTGCCCCAGGAACGACTTGGAAATCGCCACGAAGGCAATCAACGGCGCCGCAAACGCGATGGTCGGGTTGCTGAAATGGTTGGCCAGGTACGACAGGATCGACAGGTTCTGCGCCTTCGCTTCGGCCAGTTGCGCCGGCGACAGGGTCAGCACGCAGCTGAACACGAAGAACAGCACCATCACCACCATCAACACATGGGCGCGGGACAGGATCTGCGCGCTGCGCTGCTCGGCACCCTCCCCATAGCGGCGTTTCTGGTCCACCGCGAACGCCGAGATGATCGGCGAGTGGTTGAACGAGAACACCATCACCGGAATCGCCAGCCACAGGGTATGCAGCAGCGCCGAAGGGGCCGGCAGCGTGGACGCGGTGCTCAAGATGCCGCCGCTCCAATGTGGGATCAGGAACACCGCCAGGAACAGCAGTGCAACGATAAACGGGTAGACCATCAGGCTCATGGCCTTGACGATCGCCTGCTCGCCACACCGTACCACCGCCAGCAGGCCCAGGATCAGCACCAGGGACAGCACGGCACGGGGGGGCGGCTGGATATGCAGTTGATGCTCCAGGAAGCTGCCCACCGTGTTGGTCAGCGCCACGCTATAGATCAGCAGGATCGGGAAGATCGCAAAGAAATACAGCAAGGTGATCAGCGCGCCGGCCTTGATGCCGAAATGCTCTTCCACCACCTCGGTGATGTCCGCCCCGGCGCGACCGGACAGCACGAAACGGGTCAGGCCCCGGTGCGCGTAGAACGTCATGGGAAATGCCAGCAATGCCAGGATCAGCAAGGGCCAGAAGCCGCCCAGGCCAGCATTGATCGGTAGAAACAACGTACCGGCACCGATGGCGGTACCAAACAGGCCCAGCATCCAGGTCGTGTCCTGGCGACTCCATTGGCTGAGGGTGGCTGGGGCTGTCGATTCAAAGCGTTCTTCGACGCTATTGGCCTGATCATTCATCCGGTCGGATCTCCGCTTTCCGGTCATATGCACCCGGCCGGGACGAGTCGGAAAACCCCGACAGGCAGCGCCCTGGCCGAAACAGGGGCGCGATTGTCCGGGATTAGCGAGCAGAAGCAAAGACTTAGCTGAGGAGCGGTGGTGAATGGCAAAAAATGCCAGGGCATGAGGTATCGCCGCTTTGCACCAGCTCCTACACTCACAAACAGAATCCACAAGACCTGTGGGAGCGAGCCTGCTCGCGATGGCGACCTGTCAGCCAACCTGGCGTCGACTGACTCGCCGCCATCGCGAGCAGGCTCGCTCCCACAGGGTATTCGTCAGTACGATTTGCCCACAGGAGCCCAGCATGACCGCAACCGTCCTGGTACTGGTTGAAACCGTCAATGACTACTTGCCGATCCTCGAACGCCAGGGTTATCACCTGGAACTGGCACCCACGCCGGCCGAGCGCAAAGCGGCGATTTTCGAGCATGGCGAGCGGTTCAATGCGGTGCTGACCCGCGGCCCCCTGGGTCTGACAGCCGACGAGATGGCGGCCCTGCCCAACCTGCAGATCATCTGCGTGATCGGCGCCGGCTACGAGCAGGTGGACCTTCAGGCTGCCCGGAACCGCGGCATCGTGGTCACCAACGGTGCCGGGGTCAACGCGTCCTCGGTGGCCGACCACGCCATGGCGCTATTGCTGGCGCTGGTGCGCGACATCCCCCGGGCCGACGCCTGTGTACGCCGCGGGGAATGGACGAAGGTCATGCGCCCTTCCCTGGCTGGCAAACGGTTGGGCGTGCTGGGCCTTGGCGCGGTGGGCATGGCGATTGCCAAACGCGCGGCCCTCGGCTTCGACATGAGCGTCAGCTACCACAGCCGGCGGGTACGCGAAGATGTGCCCTACACCTTCTGCGCCACGCCCACGGAACTGGCCCGGGTATCAGACTTCCTGATCGTGGCCACCCCCGGGGGACTCGACACCCGGCGCTTGATCAGCAAGCAGGCCCTCGATGCCCTGGGCCCCAAGGGGTTCCTGGTGAATATCGCCCGGGCCAGCGTGGTCGCCACCGACGAACTGATCAGCGCCCTGGAGCATCGACGCATCGCCGGAGCGGCCCTGGACGTATTCGATCACGAGCCCGAAGTGCCCGACGCCCTGAAGCTCCTGCCCAACGTGGTCCTGACGCCCCACGTCGCCGGCCTGTCGCCGGAAGCGACCCGAGGCACGGTGGAACTGGTGGGCCAGAACCTGAATGCATTCTTTTCCGGTAAACCCGTGCTGACACCGGTGCCGATGCCGGAGCCGAGTTGATTACAAAGCTGTAGAACTGACACCGAACCTGTGGCGAGGGGATTTATCCCCGCTGGGCTGTGCAGCAGCCCCAATACAATTTATCTGATGCACCGAGGTGTTAGGATTTAGGGCCGCTTTGCAGCCCAGCGGGGATAAATCCCCTCGCCACAAAAGCCGTTCATCTGAGCCAGCCATAGCACAACACGATCAGAGAACCCCCAACAACGTCCACAACCGTCGGGACTCGGCATCGGCGCTGATCAGTTCCCCCAGCAGCTCGCTCAACGGTTTGTTGCCCCACTCCACGCCCCGCCGGATCAGGTAAGGCACCGGGCTGTGGGGTTCGGTGCGCGACAGGTAGCCGGCGATGACCAGCAACTGCCGGTAGGCCTCTTCACGGCTGGCGGGCTCCTGGAAGACCTGGGCCGGCGCTGTACCCGCCTGGGCCTGGGCAGTCGATGGCGCGCCCGCGGGTGAGGCTTGCGCCGGCACGACAGTGGGCTGTTGTGGATGCATCGCGATGAACTCCTCTACCAGTGCCAGCAAGGCCTGTATCACGTCCTGCAGGGATTTGTAGCCGGGGGCCAGGTTGCCCAGGTAAGCGTCGCTCCAGGCTTCGAGCCGTTGCAGGTGCTGCTGGCTCAACATGAGGCTGCCCTGGCGATGCAGCCAGAACGACAACGGTGTGCCGCGAATCAGTTCGTCGAGCTTTTTCTGGTCGCTGCGCGCCGCTTCCGCCGAGGCCTTGGCGTTCTTGCTGTCGTTGGCCTGCACTTGCTGACGCCGCAAGCGCTGCCAGTCGTCCAGGCAGAAGCCGTCGAAGGCCGAGTCGCGGCCATTGAACAGCGGCACCCGCGTCAACAGCACCTCGCTATAGCGCCGGGCCAGCCATTCCAGCGGGATGACGCGCCATGACTGGTCGCCTTCTTCAGCCAGGGGATGCAACTGCTCTGGGTAGCGTTCACACAGGCCCGCCACCAGCGCCAGGCTGCCCGGCAAGCCCCCCAGGCCGGACAGGTGCAACCAGGCCTCCCCCAGCCAGGCGCTGATCATCAGGTCCTTGCTGCGTTCGAGCAGCAGCGCGGTGGCGAGTTTTTCCAGTTCCGGCCATTGGGCGCGCTTGATCTGGGACTGCCACACCCCGGTGGGCAGGCTGGTGTCGTCTTCCCGGCGTAACTCCCGCAGTTGATCGTATTCCAGCTCGTAGCGCAGGTCCTGGCCGCAGGGCGACTCGGCGCTGATCGGCTCGAGCAACTGGCTGATCAGCTCGGGCAAGGGGGAGATAGGTACGCTCACAGGCCCTCCTCACGGGTGGCGATGGCGGGGCTCGACGAGGTCGCCATGAAAGGTGAACGGGGTGCCTGGGTCGGCAGCGGCGGTATCGACAGCGGCAGCTTCGAACCCTGGCTCATCAATGACAGGCGCAGGAACATCAAGGTTTGTTGCGTTGTGCGGGCCTGGAGCTGGGCCTGGGCCGGACTCTGGGCTGGAATCTGGCCCGTTACCGGCAGTTGCAGGGTCAGCGGGAAATCGGTGTAGTCGACATTCGGCTGGCGTTGCACCGACACCAGCGAACGCATCAGGCGCAACAAGGACCACGGCCCCTGGTATTCCCAACCGGCCTCCAGGTCGCGCACCACCAGGTTCGGCTGCAGCGGGTCATTGGCCGGTCGCTGGTAACCGTTGCGGGCCCAGCGCAAGGTCAGCCGCACGGGCTGCCCGACCATCCAGCGCAGGTTCTGCTGGGCGTCACCGGGGTAGTTGATCTGTTGATTGCCGGCGTTCAGCCCCCAGGCGATTACCTGGTCGGCGCCGCGCTCCTCGTCGCGGTCGGTACGCCAGCGCACGTCCATTTCCACGCCGAGAATGCCGCTCTTGTCCCGCACGAACAGCGGCCCCAACCAGGTACCGGCCTGCTTCAACCGGTTCAGAAAGTCCTCGGCAGCCAGGCGCTCCGGGGTCTGGCTCAGTGCCAGCCCGGCCTGGGCCAGGGGCAGGCGTGTATCGATCAGCTCCAGCAAGCGCTGCACCCGCGCCGGGTCGGCGTCACTGGCCCGCAGGTCCTGGGAAAACGGAAAGCGCCCGGCCAGGTATTGGTTGAAGTAATTGGCCACATCGTTCCAGGCCGTCGCCGCCTGGTTCTGTTGCAGGTACAGGCACCGTTGCAGGGCCCCCTGCTGCAAGCTGACGGCACGCTGGGCCAGATCACCACGGCCGCCGGACAGGTTGGAGGTCTGCAGGATCTGCGCGCAGGAAGAGGTGTCCATCTGGTTGAAATCCCGGCTCACCAGTTGTTCCAACTGCGCCGCGGAACTGGCCGGGTTCTGGCTCTTGTACTTGAGCAACTCATCGTTGATGGCCATGAACCGCGACACCCGGTCGTGCTCCAGGGCCGAGAGATCGTCCTGCTGGACGATCAACCATTCCAGGGCCGGCATGCGCTGCTCGGCGATCTGCACCATGGCGTCGAACTGCTGGTTCAGGCTCAGTTTCAGACCTTGTGGATCGCTGGCCCCGTAGAGCTGCAAACCGAAATTCTTCGAGCCGTCCCAGCGCTGGACATCGGCCCGCTGGCTGAACAGGGGCTGGGCTTCGATTTCGTCCAGGCCACTCTTGATCTGCGCCAGGGCGCGACGGTTGAGCAGGCGCTGGAACCGCGTCGCCAGGTCGGCCCGGTGCACATCCATGAAAGCCTTTTGCAGCGCGACGGCCTGGGTGGTCTGGACATTGAAGCCCATGCCCGGCAACTGCTCCTCGCTTTCATCCAGGCTCAGCCACATGGCCCGGGCCGCGGCCCCTTCAGCCGTCTGGATCAGAGCATCACGGTAGTCCGGCGGGATGCGCGGCAGTTCCTCGTTGGCGTAGCTCTTGTAGCTGGCGAAATAGTTCAGGGCAACGCTGAAATCGTCGCTGCCGTCGCCCTGCCCCTTGGCATCGGCGCTGCCGCCAGAGGAGTCCTTCTGCAGGGCCAACGCCACGAAGTCACGCTTGAACAAGGCTTTCACCGCGTCATCCAGGGCCGTGACATGCTCCTGCAACACCAACAAGCCACTGCCCTGCTGGACCAGCAGGTTGTCCCGGGAGCCGGTCTGGACGATCCACTGGTCGCGAAAGCTCTGTTGCAGCTTCGCCGCCTGGCTCTCCAGGTCCTGGGCAAGCTCCGGCCCCAGCAAGGTGCTGTGGCTGACTTTGTCCATCATCTGGGTGTAACCGGGCACCAGGTCCTGTCCCTTGCCCCGGCCCCAAGCCGCGTTGGTCAGGTTGACCAGGGTCTGCAGATCGTCGACCAGGGCCATCAGGTCTTCCAGCTCGCTCAGCGAGTTGCCGCTCCCCGCCTCCAACCGTTGCAGGTGCAGCTTGAGGTAACCGGCCTGGCGCACGAAGTTGTCCGCCAGGAAGTAATGATCGAGCCAACGCTGCATCAGCCCGGTGAAGTTATCGCCGATCACCGTGCGTGCAGCGTTCAGGTCCAGCCCTTGCAGGTCCTGTTGCGAGCCCATGCCTTGTGCATCGAACAGCACCCGGTTGTAGAACCGCGCCCGGCTCAGCGTGCCGGCGTTGAGACTCAGCGACAAGGCGTTATTGCTCAGTTGCACCAGCTCATCCAGCGGTGCCTTGGGGTTGCTCACCGCCTGGCTGAACATCTGGTTCTGCTGTTCGAGGCGCACGGCGCGCTCCACCAGATCCTTGGCCTTCACGTAGCTCTGCCATTGCGCCGGGTCTTCGCTTTCCACGTTGCCCCGCCGCTCGGTGTTGCGGATGGCCTTGAGCTGCTCCAGGTCTGCCGCCAGCAGGTCGCGCAGGGGTAACACCCAGTGATGCCGGGCGGTCAGGCGCAAGCCTTGCTCCAACTGAGTGTCCACAGAGGAGAACCACGAGGTGGGAAAAACTACCGCAACGTAGCGCCAACGCGGAGCTTTCTCCAGCATGTTCCAATAGGTCTGCACGTTGTAGCGGGTCGGTTCCAGCTGCGGTTGGTCAGGGTCGACCACCAGGTAGTTCTTATGCGTGCGCAAGATCAACTGCGACAACCCCTCGGCCTCTTCCACCGAGTCGTGCCAGACCCAGAGCATGCCCCCCAACCAGACCAGGCCGACCACCAGCGCGACCACGCCCGCCAGTCGATGCCAACGCAGGCGCAAACGCAACAGGCGCGGCACGGGCTGGGCCAGGCCGCGTTCGGCAACGAAACGCCGCGCCCACAGTTGCCGGGCGAACACCGTCTGGCGCAGGACCTTGTCGCTGGCGGCAAACCCATCCCCGGTGACGGTCGGCGCCTGACTCGCAGTGAAGTACACGCCGCGAAAGCGCGGCGCCTCGCCCTGGGCATTACCCTGGAACACCGGTTCCAGGAGGATCTGCAAGGCCCGCCGCAACCCTTCGAAGCGCTCCGGCAGCCCATACAGATCGCCGCTTAACTGCCCCGAAAGCGCGCCGATTTCGATGATCGACTGCGCCAGCGCGGCGTTGACCTGATCCAGCGCCTGGTCGCTCCAGTGCGACTGCCAGGCCGCGTCGGGTGAGTACGGCGACGACCAGCCCAGCGTCGATTCCCGGGCCTCGGCGGGCAGCGCGCTGACCAGTTCCTGGAACCCGGGCAACTCTTCCATCCCGGTAATCACCACGTACACCGGCAGACTCAGGCCGAATCGCTGCAGCAGGTCGATGAAGCAGCGGCGAACCTTGAGGCTCAGCTCGGTGGTGTGCTCGATATCGTCGAGCCTGCTGAACGGCACAGTCCAGATCACCGCGTCCATCGGCCGGCGGCTGCGCAGCCGCAGGATCAGTCCCAACAGCCGCCACCAGTTGCCCCGTTGCCGGTTCATGCCTTCATCGGGCAGGAACAGCGCCTGGGGCACCACCAGTACCGCCCCCTCGGCATCCGACCACCAGCGTCCGAACCACGCGGCCTTGTCCGTTGGCTGCAAATGCCACTGGGTGCACAACTGGGCCCCGTCGGTCTCGTTGCCGAGCATCAACAGCCAGGGGATCTGGTAGCGGTCCCGGGTGCCTTGCTCCTGCTCCATGTGACGGACCGCCCCATAGAAACTGCGAATCGCCGCGCCGCCCTGGGTTCGCAGCCACCAGATCAGCGCCGCGATCACCAACACCACGACGATGACCAGCACCACCAGGGCGACGATGCTCACGGGGCTCATGAGTCCTGCTCCTGGACCACCGACTCGTTCAACTGCAACACCGGCTCGAGTTCCGAGCGGATGTCACGCCAGAACACCTGTCCCAGCCCGGTCAGCAGCAACACCATCGCCAGGATCGCCAGCCCCAGGCGCAACCCGTCGGGCAGCGATGTCTGCGCCGGCATGCGTACCGGCGGGGCTGCCGCCGACATCGCCAGGCGCTGGCTGACGTCGACATAGTCCGGCTCATGCTGCCAGGCGAACGTGAACAGCGCCGCGCGCCATTTTTCATGCTGGATCTGGCCGGGCTCGCCGCGCAGGCGCCCCTGGAACCCGAGGATCAGGCATTGCAGGTACACGTTCGCCAGGTCCCGGGTGCCGGGCATCTGCTCATCCAGCAGTTTCTTGATGGCCGCGGGCAGCCGTTCGCCAGCCTGACGGCTGGAATACATGCGTGATTCAAGGGGATGCTGCTGCCAGGCCAGTTGTCCCGGCCAAGGGGTGAACAGCAAGGTTTCGTCCACCAGGGCGACGAAGGCATAGACCAGCGCCTTGACCTGCTCGGTCGCCGAGTCGCCGACAGTGGCAAAGGCCACCCGCCACAAGCGTTGGGCACTACGTCCGGAAAACTCCACCACCCGGCTGATCAGGGCCGCGGAGTCGTTGTCCTTGGGCAAATCCTGCCATTCCTGGAACCACCTCAGCCAGACCTGACGAAACGCGCTGCTCAGCGGCGCCTCGTGCAGACTCCGGACCGCCCCGCCACTTCCGTCAGGCATACGACTCCCCTTTTGCGATCAGGCACTTTCACCGACTTGCGCGACAAACAACACCACTTGCCACGGGCTGCTGGCCTGGGTCGACGCCGGCGCCACGATGTGCAAGGGCAGTTGCCCGTCGAACCACTGCCCGCTGGCGGCCACCACAAACAACCGGGTGTCGTCGCCCACGCTATAGGCCACCTGCTCGTTGCGGCTCATGGCTTGGTGCGGCAGACCGCTCATGCGCTGCCGGCTCAACAGTGGGACATGTGGCGCGGACGCGATGATCGCGCCGCGCAACCAATCGGCGGCGGCTTGCTCGCTGGCGCCGTTGGGCATGCGCAGGCCGATCACCAGGCGTTGGCTCGGCTGGTCGTCGGGCAACTGGATGGAGAACACCTGCTCATTGCGCTCGAAAGCCAGGCTGCGATAACCGGCGCGGACCAGTTCCAGGGTGGTGTCGAGCCAGTCGAGCAGCGGTTCGTAACCGCGCTGCAACTCGAGGAAATCCAGCGGCGCAAACGCCGGCACGCCGGCCAACGGATCGAGGGCCGACCAGGCGCCGGCCAGTCCCAGCAACAAACCGTACAGCGCCTGGGGGGTCGCCACCCGCGTGTTCAGGCTGCCTTCGACTTCCGGCAGGCGCGCCCACAAGGCGGTCATCTGCCGACGGATCTCCAGCGCATCGTCCTGGTTGCCGGCTGCCTGGGCCTGGCGCAAGCGACCGGCGAGGAACAGGCACTTTTCCCGGGCCCGGGCACACAGCCCGGCCACTCGCCGACCGAGCACCGACTCGGGCAACAGCACCGGCGTGGGTGGTGTATAGGGCATCCGCAGAAAGCCGCCGCCCTCCTTGCGAATGCGCAACAGCGGCAGGCAGATCGAATCGGCCTTGCTCAGTTGCGTGCAAAGCCGCGGGTTCGGACGCCAGACGGTGATGGATTCGGGGAACTCGCCACTGGTGAGGTCCGGCAGCGCATCGCCGACCACCGATTGCAGGCGCCCCTTGAGCGGCAGCAATTGCCCGGCGCGCCAGAGAGGGCTGATCGCCAGGTACACGGTGACGGTGGCATCGTCGGTCTTGTTGACCGCCTCGGTGATGTCCAGCTCCAGGGTCGGCCCGACGCCGGCCTGAAGATTGACCGGCAAGCCGTCCGGCAAGGTGCCCTGCAATTGCAGCAGCCGGACCTGGCCGGCGCTAAGGGCCGAAGGGTCGACCTCCAGTTGACTGACACCCCAGAACCAGGGATTGCAGGCTGCCGCGACATGGGCGGCCAGGGCCTCGGCACGCAACCCTTGCAGTTGAAAATGTTGGGGCAACAGTTGCATGCCCTCATGCCAGCACACCGCGTCAGGTAACAGACTCATACGACTCCCTTCGACATCCCAGTGTCGCCGCACAAGGCGGCCCGCGGTCATTCAAGGCTGACTGGCATTGAGCTGGCCATCATCGACGAGGCTCATCTCACGACTGTCGAACTTCAGCCAGGCCTTGCGCTGATCGTCCAACCGGAGCCGGTGGGCTCCGGGAGTGTTATAGCTGGCGAAGACCAAAAGTCCAGCGGCGCGCCGGCCCTCCAGCGGAAAGGGTTGGCGGTCGATGAACTGCCCCGGAACCAGCTCCAGCCCCCACACCGACATGAGTTGACGATAGTCGCGCTGGAACTGTTCGCGCTCGGCGAACCACTGGCGGGCGGTGATCGCCGACAGTTGCTTGAGCAGGTCGGGATCATTCACCGCGATGAAATCCACGGCGATGGGCGTGTCGTCGTTGGCGCCGGACGCGACGTCGAGGGTCAGGCTGTCCAGGTCGACGCTGGGCGCAAAGAACGAGCAACCGCTGAGCGCCAGGCTGAAAAAAAATCCATAAAAAAACACACGCAAAATGAATCTTCCTTTTCGTCGCGGTCAAAAATTGTTTTTGCTTGCATTTTTATAGACCTGTTCTAGCGTCTTGGATAGTTCGACCTGCACGGTCGAATGGACCAGGTTCGTCAAGGGAATGACAGGTTTTCTGCCCTCCCTTTGCAACCTGCGGATCAGCAAGGGAATGCGATGAGCGGGCCTCCCGATGCATTGCTCCCCACATGCATCGGAGTCGGCCGCCATGGCAGAAAGTACCCAGCACAAGCTCGACAGAGTCCGTCCTCCCCGCGTCCAGATCACCTACGACGTGGAAATCGGCAATGCCATCGAAAAGAAAGAATTGCCACTGGTCGTCGGCATTCTGGCCGACCTCTCGGGCAAGCCATTGGACCCACTGCCCAAGCTCAACGAGCGGCGCTTCACGGAAATCGATCGCGACAATTTCAACGAGGTGCTCGCCTCCATCGCTCCCCGCGCCACGCTCCAGGTGAACAACACCCTCAGCGGCGACGACAGCAAGCTCAACATCGAACTCAACTTCCACCACATCGATGACTTCGACCCGGTCAAGGTCGTGGAGCAGGTCACGCCGTTGCGCCGCCTGTTCGAAGCCCGTCAACGCCTGCGCGACCTGCTGACCAAGCTCGACGGCAACGATGACCTGGACAAATTGCTGCGCGACGTGATCGTCAACACCGAAGGCCTGCAAGAGATCAAGTCGGCCCGGCCCCAGGACGCACCGCAAGAGCTGCCAACCGTGGCCGCCAACGATGATCCGGCCCCGGCCGAACCACAGGCCTGATCGTGCTCATCACTCAAGGGAGATAAAGCCATGCCTGCTTCATCCAGCGCTCAAACCAGCGAGAGCACGACCCAGACCTTGTCCCTGCTGGACAAGATCATCGCCGAAGGCCGTATGGCCCATGACGACAGCCAACAGGACTACGCCCGCGACATGCTGGCCGAATTCGCCACCCAGGTCCTCGACGAAGGCATGGCCATCGACAAGGACACCGTGGCGATGATCAACGACCGCATCAGCCAGATCGACCAACTGATCAGCGCCCAGCTCAACGAAGTGCTGCACCACCCCGACCTGCAGAAACTCGAAGCGTCCTGGCGCGGCCTGCACCTGTTGGTACAGAACACCGAAACCAGCACCCGGCTCAAACTGCGCCTGCTCAATGTCACCCAGAAAGAGCTGCAGAACGATCTGGAAAAAGCCGTCGAATTCGACCAGAGCGCGCTGTTCAAGAAAATCTACGAGGAAGAATACGGCACCTTCGGCGGCCATCCGTTCAGCCTGTTGGTGGGCGACTACACGTTCGGCCGGCACCCGCAGGACATCGGTCTGCTGGAGAAACTCTCGAACGTCGCCGCCGCGGCCCACGCCCCGTTCATTGCCGCCGCCAGCCCACGCCTGTTCGACATGACCAGCTTCACCGAACTGGCAGTGCCTCGGGATCTGTCGAAGATTTTCGAGAGCCAGGAGCTGATCAAGTGGCGCTCGTTCCGTGAAAGCGAAGACTCGCGCTACGTGTCCCTGGTACTGCCGCACTTCCTCCTGCGCCTGCCCTACGGCCCGGACACCCGGCCGGTGGAAGGCATCAACTACGTCGAAGACGTCAACGGCACCGACCACAGCAAGTACCTGTGGGGCAACGCGGCCTGGGCGCTGTCGCAACGCATCACCGAAGCCTTCGCCAAATATGGCTGGTGCGCGGCGATTCGCGGTGCCGAGGGTGGCGGTGCGGTGGAAGGCCTGCCGGCCCATACCTTCCGGACCAGTTCCGGCGACCTGTCGCTCAAGTGCCCGACCGAAGTGGCGATCACCGACCGCCGCGAAAAAGAACTCAACGACCTGGGGTTCATCGCCCTGTGCCACAAGAAAAACAGCGACATCGCGGTGTTCTTCGGCGGCCAGACCACCAACCGGGCCAAGGTCTACAACACCAACGAGGCCAACGCCAACGCACGGATCTCGGCGATGTTGCCCTACGTGCTCGCGGCCTCGCGTTTCGCCCACTACCTGAAGGTGATCATGCGCGACAAGGTCGGCAGCTTCATGACCCGCGACAACGTGCAGACCTACCTCAACAACTGGATCGCCGACTATGTGCTGATCAACGACAACGCACCCCAGGAGATCAAGGCGCAGTACCCGTTGCGCGAGGCCCGGGTGGACGTGACGGAAGTGGCTGGCAAGCCCGGGGCCTACAACGCCACGGTGTTCCTGCGACCACACTTCCAGCTTGAGGAATTGACCGCCTCGATCCGCCTGGTGGCGACCCTGCCGCCACCGGTTGCTGCCTGACCGCTGAAACCTGAGGCGAGGATGCTCGTTGTGGCGAGGGGATTTATCGAAACGTCGCACCGCCCCGCTGGGGCGCGAAGCGGCCCCAAATCCCGGCAACTCGGTCTATTCGAGAGATTGAGCTGACTGTTCAAGGGGCTGCTACGCAGCCCAGCGGGGATAAATCCCCTCGCCACAGGGGTTCGGCGTTCGTTTTTTAGCGGTATTGGGTACCCCCACTTGTCTTCTTCTGGAGTTCCACACCATGGATGCAATCATTCTCGACCTCGGCGGCGACATCAAGGGCGATAGCCTGCTGGAGGGTTTCACGGACAAGATCGAGGTCATGTCCTACAGCCACAACGTGGCGATGCAAGTCACCAACGACGTCAGCAACTCGGAGCGCACCTCCGGTCGACCGCACATCGGTGAGTTCACCCTGACCAAGTTCATCGACAGCTCCACCCCTTCCCTCAACGAATATTGCTGCGCCGGCAAACCGATCCCGCAAGCCGTCATCACCATTGGCCGCAACGCCGCCGAAGGCAGCGGCAAGATCATGCCCTTCATCGTCTACACCCTGACCAATGTCGTGCTGTCCAACGTCAGTGTCAGTGGCGGTACGGGCGGCAAACCGGTGGAAACCCTGTCGCTGAACTTCACCAAGATCAAATGGGAGCTCACCGCCCAGAAAGACGACGGCACCAAGGAAGGCACGGCGGGTACCACCTGGGACCTGGCGGCCAACAAGATGACCAAGTAAGGACGCTGCCGCCATGGCTGGCTTCGGGCTGCGCCCGCCACTGTTCGAACGCCTGGCCAGCCAGGGGGATGAACAGGGCCGGGTATTCGATCGGCAGGCGCTGCAGGACTCGGTCCACGCCGAACTGCAGCGCCTGTTCAACACCCGGCGCGGCCCTCGGGCGCTGACCGAACCGCCGAGCATCCTGGATTACGGCATTGCCGATTGGACCGCGTTGCAACAGCAGCGCAGCGATGACCGGCGCCTGCTGACCAGGGAGATCCATCAGGCCATCAGTCATTTCGAACCTCGCCTGCAACTGGGCGAGGTCCAGGTCGTCCCGGTACCGGGCCACCCACAACAACTGGGCATACGGCTGTCGGGGGTGCTCCGCGGCGACCCGCACGCCTGGCCCGTGGCATTTGTCATCGAGCACGCCGGCGACGGTCTTGAGGTGCGACATGAGCGACTCGATTGACCCGCAACTGTTGGATTACTACCAGCGCGAGCTGACTTGGCTGCGCCATGCCGGAAGTCTGTTCGCCGAACGCTATCCCAAGGTCGCCCGGCGCCTGGAGCTGTCCCCCGGCGAATGCCCGGACCCGCACGTCGAGCGGCTCCTGGAAGGCTTCGCACTGCTGGCCGCCCGGCTGCAACGCCGGCTGGACGACGACTACGCCGAATTCAGCGATGCCCTGCTCGAACAGCTTTATCCCCTGGCCATGCGCCCGTTGCCTTCGTGCGCAATCGTGCAGTTCGAGCCCGACCCGAGCAAAGGCAACCTCGACGATGGCTACCCCCTGCCCCGGGACACGCCCCTGTTCGTCACCACGGACAAGGGCCAGAGCATTCACTTTCGCACCACCGCCGCCGTGCACCTGTGGCCGCTGGAAATCAGCGAGGCCGTGCTGCTGGGCAGTGATGAAGCCCAGGCACTGACCGGCGTGGTCCAGGCGCGTTCGGCCTTGCGCCTGAACCTGCAGTGCCTGGGCGAGCGCCAATGGTCGACGCTGGGGATCGACTACTTGCGGGTGCACCTGGCGGCGTCGCCGATGATCAACGCCTGGCTGTACGATCTGCTCGGCGCCCACACGGTCAAAGTCCTGGCCGGCCCGCCGGGCAGCGTGCCGGAACCGCTGGCTGGCCTGCCCCGGATCGTCGGTTTCGCCAGCGACGAAGTCTTGCTGCCGGATGAGGATGGCGTGCATCCGGGCATGCGTCTGTTGGCGGAATACTTTGCCTTCCCCGACAAGTTCGGTTTCTTCGACCTGCCCCTGGCCGGAGCGACCAGCGACAGCTCATCCCTGTACCTGTACATCGTCTTCGATCGCGCCCCCGCCAATCGCCTGCCGCTCCAGGCCAGCGACATCGCTCTGGGCTGTGCGCCGGTGATCAACCTCTTTCCCAGGACCAGCGAACCCCTGCGCCCGGACGGCACCCGCAGCGAATACCGGTTGGTGGCCGACAGTCATCGGGAAAACAGTGTCGAGATCCACAGCATCCGCACCGTGCGTGCCACGTCCAGCCAGGGCGTGCGCAAGGTGCCGGCCTACTACGGCAGCCAGCACGGCAACGACCAGACCTGCTATTGGCATGCGCGGCGGGTCAGCGGCATGAGCCCGAACCGGCTGGGCACCGACTTGATGATCAGCCTCGTGGACACCCAGCTCGACCCGCTCGCCGATACCCGCGACTACAGCCTCACCGCCGAATTGCTGTGCACCAGCCGGCACCTGGCCCAGAGCCTGCCGGCGGGTACGCCGCTGGGTTTCGAACGTCCGGGCCCGGTGGCCTGGGCCAGGCTACGCAACTCGCCGAGCCCGCAGAGCCTGCCGCGGCTGGACGGAGAATCGCGCTGGCGGCTGGTGTCGCAATTGACCCTCAACCATTTGTCCCTGGTGGAAGGCCCCCAGGCCCTCGATGCGCTGCGCGAGATCCTGGAGCTGCACAACCTGCGGGACGAGGCCAGTGCCCGCCGCCAGATCGAAGGGGTCATGGGCCTGGGCTGCGACCGGGTCATCGCCCATGTCGGTGAAGACGCCTGGCGCGGCTGGCGCAACGGCCTTGAAGTGCGCCTGCAACTGGATCCGCAACATTTCGTCGGCAGCAGCGCCGTACTGTTCTCCGGTGTACTGGCGCAGTTCTTTTCACTGTATGCCACCGCCAATCGCTTCGTGCGCACGGTGCTGGTCCAGTCCGACAGGGAGGTGAAAACATGGCAACCCCAAGCCGGCAAACCCCTGACGCTCTGAACCTGAGTCAACGCCTGCGCCGCGATCCACAGCGTTTCGAATGGCTCCAGGCTCTGCTGCTGCTGGAGCGCGAACATCCCCAGGCCGAACCGCTGGGCAGCGGCACCGCGCCCCACGCCGAAGCGTTGCGCCTGCGAGGACCGTTGACGCCGCTGTTCGCCGCCAGCGAAGTCGAGGACTTGAGCCAGGAAGCCGGTTCGCCGCCCGTGTTGACCACGCCGATCTTTGGCCTTGGCGGCCCCGACGGCCCGTTGCCCTACGCCTATCAGGAATGGCTGCAACAACGGGCACGAGCGCGGGATCATGCACCGGCGGAATTTCTCGACCTGTTCCAGCACCGGCTGCTCAGCCTGCTCTACAAAGTGATGCGCAAGCACCGCATTGCCCTGGGCTTCACCCACCCGGGCGCCTCCGCCGTGCAGGCACAACTGCGGGCCCTGACCGGCCTGCTGCCCAAGGCCTTGCAGGAACGCCAGGCCGCTCCCGATTCCGCCGCGCTGGCATGCAGCGCGCTGTACGCCGACGGCCGCCGCTCGCTGGCCGGGTTCGCGGCCATTGTCCGCGAGCAGTTCGGTCTGCCAGTGGAACTGACCGCCTATGAAGGCGGCTGGCGCGAAATCCCGCCGGCCAGCCGCAGCCGCTTGCAACCGGGCGGCCGCAACTTGCGTCTGGGCCGTAGCGCGGTGGCCGGTACCCGGGTCTGGGACGAACATGCCGGCGTGCGCCTGACCCTCGGTCCATTGAGCGCAGCCCAGGCCAGCGGATTGCTGCCCAACGGCGAAACCCATCCGTTGCTTGCCAGCCTGTATGCCCTGTATTTCGGCCCCGACCTGGATTGCACCCTGGTGCTGCTGATCCGTGGCGCCGGCCCACTGCAACTGGGCCACCAGGCCCCGCCACGACTGAACTGGAACGGCGGCCTGCAACGGCAGTCGAGCCTGGCCCTGCAACGGATCGAAACCCGCCTTCGTCAGCCGGAGATCGCCTGAAATGGAACTGGCCAGCCTGATCGGACGCCTCAACCCGGACAATCGCCGCGCCCTGGAACGGGCCGCCCAGCGCTGCCTGCAACGCAGTCATCATTACGTGGAAATCGAACACCTGTTGCTGGAGTTGCTGGACATCGAAGGCGGTGACTTCGCCTGTCTGCTACCGCGCTTCGGCCTTGAGCGTGACGCGGTGGCGGCGGAGACCAACAAGGCCCTGGACCTGTTCAAGTCCGGTAGCACCCGCACACCCGCACTGTCGGCGCAAACCATCGGCCTGCTGGAAGACGCCGTGGTCCAGGCCAGTGTGCTCGGCCTGACCAGCATCCGTTCGGGGCTGTTGCTGCTGGCGCTGCTGGACCGCGATGAGCGTCGCAGCCTGTTGCTCAACAGCGCCTCGTCGCTGCTGCGCATTCCCCGGGATGCCCTGCGCACCCATCTGCTGGAATGGACCGAAAGCTCCCGGGAACATGCCGGCGTTGCCCGTCCGGCGAAACCCGGGCAGGCAGCGCAAAAACAGGATCCGGTACTCGACCAGTACACCCAGGACCTGACCGACGATGCCCGCAATGGCCGCATCGATCCCATCGTCGGACGCGACGGCGAGATCCGCCAATGCATCGACATCCTGCTCAGGCGCCGGCAGAACAACCCGATCCTGGTGGGCGCACCGGGTGTCGGCAAGACCGCCGTGGTAGAAGGCCTCGCCTTGCGCATCGCCGCCGGGGATGTGCCGCCGTCGCTGCAGGAGGTCACGCTGCGGGTGCTCGATCTCGGCCTGTTGCAGGCCGGCGCGGGGGTCAAGGGTGAATTCGAGCAACGCCTCAAAGGCGTGATCGACGCGGTACGCAGTGCCGAGAAACCGATCATTCTGTTCATCGACGAAGCCCATACCCTGATCGGTGCCGGCGGCGCAGAGGGCGGCAGCGACGCGGCCAACCTGCTCAAACCGGCCCTGGCCCGGGGCGAACTGCGCACCCTGGCCGCCACCACCTGGCTGGAATACAAGAAATACTTCGAGAAAGACCCGGCCCTGGCCCGCCGCTTCCAGTTGGTACAGGTCGAAGAGCCGGACGAACTCACTGCCGTGGAAATGCTCCGTGGCGTGGCGAGCAAGCTGGAACAGCACCACGGTGTTCAGGTGCTGGACGCGGCAATCCACGAAGCGGTGAAACTCTCCCACCGCTATATTTCCGGACGGCAACTGCCGGACAAGGCCATCAGCGTGCTCGACACCGCTTGCGCCCGGGTCGCCCTTGGCCAGCACGATGTACCGCCCCCTCTGGAAAGCCTGCGGCACCGGCAGAACAGCCTCAAGGACGAAGTCGAACGCCTGCGCCGGGAACAGGCCACCGGCCTGGACCATCGCGAACGCATCACCCTGCTGGAGGGCGAGTCCACCGACAATGTACAGGCCATCCGCGAACTGGAAACCCGCTGGGGCGAAGAACGCGAAGCCGTGCGCGAACTGCTCGATACCCGGCGCGAACTGCTGGCCCTGAGCGAACGCGCCGACAGTGAAAAAGCCGACACCGAAGTCGATAACCGCATCGATCACCTGGCCGCCGAACTGCTGCGCCTGGAAGCCGGCCTCGATGCCATTCGCCAGGACGATCCACTGGTGCCCGAGCAGGTGGACAGCAAGACCGTGGCCGCCGTGATCGCCGGCTGGACCGGCATTCCCGTGGGCAAGATGCTCGCCGATGAAGCCCATGCCGTGCGCACCCTCGGCCAACGCATGGGCCTGCGGGTCATGGGCCAGGGCACCGCCCTCAATACCATCGCCCAACGCCTGCAGGCCTACCGCGCCGGCCTTACCGATCCGCAGAAACCGGTGGGCGTGTTCCTGCTGGTCGGCCCCACCGGGGTGGGCAAGACCGAAACCGCCTATGCCCTGGCTGACGCCTTGTATGGCGGCGAACGCAACCTGATCAGCATCAACCTCTCGGAGTACCAGGAAGCCCACACCGTCAGCCAACTCAAAGGCGCCCCGCCCGGCTATGTCGGCTATGGCAGCGGTGGCGTACTCACCGAAGCAGTGCGGCGCAAACCCTATTCGGTGGTGTTGCTGGACGAAATCGAAAAGGCCCACCCGGACGTGCTCGAAGCGTTCTACAACGTCTTCGACAAGGGCCTGATGGAGGACGGTACGGGCCTGGTGGTGGATTTCAAGAACACCGTGATGCTCGCCACCAGCAACGTCGGCGCCGAATTGCTACTGGACACACCAGCCGCGCAACTGGGCAGCGATGCCTTCAACGAAGCCTTGCGCAAGGTGCTGCTGCAAGCGTTTCGTCCGGCGTTCCTGGCGCGCATGACGGTTGTGGCGTATCGACCGCTCGATGAGGCAACGCTGGAGGGCATCGTGCTGGCGAAGCTGGAGAAATTGCGCGGGCGCTACAAGACCGCGACGGGCAAGCAGTTCGAGTTCGATGCCGGGATCGTCAAAGCGGTGCTTGCCAAGTGCAGCGCGGCTGGGGCGCGGGATGTGGAGAATGTGTTGATGACGCAGGTGACCGGAAAACTGGCGGAATGGGCATTGGAATAAAATGTTGCCCCAGTGCCTATCGGAGATGTGATCAAAACCTACAGGAGCTGCAAATATGGGCTATGCACAATCAACACTTACCGCAGCGAGTATTGCCACGCACGATCCTTGGACACCGATGGTGAACTCCATCATTAAATCCGGGGCTGTCTACGGAGAGGAACTTGATGTAATCGGTGCTGTGGGTGGTACAAATCTTGTCACCGGCACCCGCTCGGGAATGCTTCTGCTTGATGGCCTGAAGGTGGGTGACAATAGCGCGCATATTTCTATTACTCCGAACGATTCAGGCATGTGGACCTATTTTCATGTAACTATGGTAGGTGGAAAAAATAACGGATCTATTTACTTTCAACTTGAAACTGACCAAGACGATCAACTTGACGTCAAGTCTTCAACGAAGACCTTGCTGAAAGAAGAAGGTAAAAAAGCAAAAATATCCAAAGCCACTCATACCATTACCACGCCACCTGAACACTTACTCAAAGACCTGAAAACAGTGATGGAGAAGCTGTTAGGCAGTAATTTTGTGAAGGGTGAGGCGGTATAGAGGTATCAATCGATGGCCCGCTCCACCGACAGCAACACCACCCTATCCCTCACCGCCGCCACGGTGTCGGCGCTGTACCCTGAATCGCTGTCCGGCGAAGAAAGCCTCAATGCCCTGGGCTCGCATATCCTCAATGGCGTCGTCGACGGCGCCCCGCTGACGCTCGCCAGCGCGGTCGCCAGCCATGTCACCACCACCCTGCACAAGGACGCCCTGCTACGTCCGCTGGATTGGCTGGTCGCCGAAATCCGCCAGTTGCCCGCCGACGCTACCGCCGAGCGCTATCAGCTGTTGCTCAGGCCCTGGCTCTGGTGGCTGAGCCTGGCCAGCAACAACCGGGTGTTCCAGAACCTCGCCACATCGGACATCGTCACCACGATCTTCAAGGCCCACGCGTTTACCGATTTCCAGCTCAAGCTCAGCGGCAGCTACACGCCAAGGGAGTACTGCGTGCAGTACGGAGAAACCGATCTGGCCTTCGTTTCCCGGCTGTTGGAGGAAGACGGGATTTTCTGGTTCTTCAGCCATGAAGCCGGCAAGCACACCCTGGTGCTGGCCGACAGCAACGACGCCTTCGCACCGATCCCCAACGGGCCGACGGTGAACTATCTCGGGCAGGGAATGGGCGAGCGGGAACTGCATGGCATCCGCTCGGGGCACGTGTCCCTGCAAGCGGTGGCCGGGGTCTATCAGGCGACCGACTATGAATTCACCACGCCGACGACCTCGCTCTACAGCCAGGCCGAAGCCGTGGCCGGCCCCAGTTCGATATACGAACATCCGGGCGGTTACAACGCCAAGGCCCAGGGCGATGCATTGACCAAGCAACGGGTGGATGGCTTGCGCAGCCAGGCGCAGCGGTTTGTCGGTGAAAGCGATTGCCGCTGGCTGGTGCCGGGGTATTGGTTCACCCTCGCCGGCCACGAAGATCCGTCGTTGAACATCGATTGGGTGGTGACCTCGGTCAGTCATGAAGCCAGCCACGACAGCTACCGCAATCGCTTCGAAGCGATTCCCAAGGCCACGCCATATAGACCGGCCCGCCTCACGCCGAAACCGCGCATGCACACCCAGACCGCACTGGTGGTGGGCAAGGCCGGCGAAGAAATCTGGACCGATGAATACGGGCGGATCAAGTTGCAGTTCCCCTGGGACCGCACCGGCAAGAATGACGAAACCTCGTCTTGCTGGGTGCGGGTGGTCCTGCCCTGGAGCGGCAAGGGTTTTGGCATGCAGTTCGTGCCCCGGATCGGCCAGGAAGTCATCGTCACATTCATCGACGGCGACCCCGACCGACCGCTGGTGACCGGCTGCGTCTACAACGGCGACAACGCCCTGCCCTACGCGCTGCCGGCGAACCAGACCCAATCCGGGATCAAGACCAACTCGTCAAAGGGTGGCGGCGGATTCAACGAGCTGCGCTTCGAAGACAAGAAGGATGCCGAGGAGGTGTTTCTCCAGGCTCAGAAAGACTTCAACATCAACGTACTCAACGACACCACCGCCACCGTCGGCCACGACGAAACCCTCACGGTGCAGAACGCCCGCACCCGCACGGTAAAGGATGGCGACGAGACCGTGACCCTGGAGAAAGGCAAGCGCAGCGTGACGATCCAGACCGGCAGCGACAGCCTCGATGTGAAAGACACCCGCACCGTGACCGTGGGCTCGGACCAGACCCACAGCACCGGCGGCAACTACACGCACAAGGTCACCGGCAACTACGAGCTGACCGTGGACGGCAACCTGACCATCAAGGTCAGCGGCACCCTGACCCTGCAAAGCGGCGGCAGTTTCGCCATCAAGAGCGGCGCGGACCTGGCGGCCCAGGCCAGCACGTCCATCAGCCAGAAGGCCGGCACGGCCCTGAGCAACCAGGCCGGCACCTCGCTGGAGAACAAGGCCGGCACCACCCTGACCAATGATGCCGGCATCAGCCTGGTCAACAAGGCCGCCGCCGAACAGACAGTGGACGGCGGCGGCATGTTGACCATCAAGGGCGGCATGGTGAAGGTCAACTGACAGGAGCGCGACGATGGCCTCGAAGAAGCTGGACGTGGAACGTGGCGACAGCCAACTGAGCGGTCAGTTGATCGACGGCCGGCTCGACGGCCCGTTGCACATCGAAGAAGCCCGACGCCCGCAAGCGAAACTCAACTACAGCCAAGGTGAACTGCAAGGCACCAGTACCTTGTACCACCCCAATGGCAAGGTCTCGGCGGTACTGCCGTTCGTCAAAGGCAAGTTGCAGGGCGTGGCGAGCTTTTACGCGGCCGAAGGTGGGTTGCAGCGCCAAGCCACCTATCGCGGCGGGTTGCTGCACGGCGAAGCCAACAATTATTTCCCGGATGGGCAATTGGCCGAGTCCGAGTTCTATCGCGACGGCGTGCGCGACGGCCGCTATCGCCGCCTGCACCCCAACGGTAACCCGGCCGTCGAAGCCCGCTACCTCAACGGCCAACTGCTGGAACCGGCCCATGCCTACGCCGAGGACGGACGACCGCTGGACGCCGACGGCAAGCCGATTTCCCGGGTACGCTGGTGGTTCCGGCGCTGGAACGATCCGGCACAGGCATGAACGCCTAGCTTCTGCTGGACTTTGAGACCTGAACCCACCGGCAAACCTTGTGGGAGCGAGCCTGCTCGCGATGGCGTCGGCACACTCAAGATCTTCATGACAGACACTCCGCTATCGCGAGCAAGCTTTGCTCCCACACTGGATTTGAGATGTAGGCAGCAATTTCACACACCACCGCCCCCTGTGGGAGCCAGGCTTGCCCGCGATGGCGTCGGCACACTCAACATCTTCATGACAGACACTCCGCTATCGCGAGCAGGCTCGCTCCCACAAGGGATCGATTTATGCGGGAAGAACCAGACCGGCTGTAAGGCCGCCTTGCTTTTGCTTTGCTTTGCTTTGCTGTGCTTTTGATCCTGGGCGCCCCGTTAAACCACGCTGGCCGAACGCAGGCATTGCGTAGTGGGCACCCCGGCATGGATGCCGGGGTAGCCGCGCTGGGCCATGGATGGCCCTTCGCGGCGGGCCCACGGAGCAATGCCGGAGTGAGGGAACACCTCGCCTTGGCGAGGTGCCGAGTGGTGGGGCAAGAGCGCTTTGGTTACTTTTGCGCTTTTCAAAAGTAACCCGCCGTCAGGGCGGAACCATAAGCAGCCGTTACCGCAGCAATGGATATACACCCGGTCAACAAGATCCAGGCAGACCCACTCAGGGAATCAACATCTGCACCTGCCCTGGCACAACAATCTTGATCACCCCCGCCCAGGTACACATCAGGGTGCTGTTGGCATCGATCGCCGGCATGTTGCCCAACAGCAAGGTCGGCGCCCCACCCGGTATCCAGGGCGCGGCAGTAGCGGGAATACAAGGCATGGGCGTCAACACACCCAGGGCCGCCGCAGTCGCAGCGGCTACGGTGGGGTTGGCCAGGCTCGTGCACATGCCGAACGTAGTGATGTTCACCAGCGGAATGTGATCCATGATATTCGCCGCCGGCATCCCACCGGTCAGCATCCGATTGACCGGCAGTACATTGAGCACCGCCGGGGCTGCACCGAAGCTGCATTGCAGGGTGGCGGTGCTGCAAACCTGTGGGCATCCCATCGCGGCGACTCCTTGAAGCGACCCCGAAACCATAGCTCACCCGCGCGCATCAGGCCCGCTGATTATCCGGCAACACGCTAACCTATAAGACCCGGGCGTGCTTGTTACGCCTCCCACACGCCATTAGGCTTTGGACGAAAAGTGCCTGCGTGACGATCAGGCTGCGTTGAAAACAGGCTCGGAATGCTCATTTACAACCCGTAAACTCCGCTTCCTCGCCTGTTTTCGCCTTGCCTGATCGCCGCTCGACGACTTTTCGTACAAACCCTTGATTAGCCAATGATCGATGGCCTCCAGAATAAGCAGAAGGGATAAGCATGGCGTTTACTGATCAGTCCACCCGCGTACGCGACGGTGAAGAACTCGATGCCAACCTGATCGACCCGTACCTCAAGGCCCACATCCCCGGCCTGACCGGCGTACCACGGATCAGCCAGTTTCCCGGTGGCGCGTCGAACCTGACCTACCTGCTGGAGTACCCCGAACAGGAGTTCGTCCTGCGCCGTCCGCCGTTCGGCCACAAGGCCAAATCCGCCCATGACATGGGCCGTGAGTTCCGCATCCTCAACCAGTTGCGCGATGAGTTCCCGTATTGCCCGAAAGCCTATGTGCACTGCACCGATGAGTCCGTCATGGGCGCCGAGTTCTACGTGATGGAACGGGTCAAGGGCATCATCCTGCGCTCCGACCTGCCGCCGGAGCTGGGTTTCGACGCCGCCCGCACCGAGGCGCTGTGCAAGAGCTTCATCGACCGGCTCGTCGAATTGCACCGAGTCGATTACCACGCCTGTGGCCTGGCCGACCTCGGCAAGCCCGAAGGCTACGTGGCCCGCCAGATCCGTGGCTGGAGCGAACGCTACGAAAAAGCCCTGACCCCCGACGCGCCGAAATGGGAGACGGTCAAGGCCTGGCTCAACGACAAGATGCCGGCCGACCATCCAGTTTCCAGCATCGTCCACAACGACTACCGCTTCGATAACGTGATCCTCGACCCGGACAACCCGATGCAAATCATCGGCGTGCTGGACTGGGAACTGACCACCCTCGGCGACCCGCTGATGGACCTGGGCAACAGCCTCGCCTACTGGATCGAAGCGACGGACCCGGCACCGGTCCAGTTGATGCGCCGTCAGCCCAGCCATGCGCCCGGCATGCTGACCCGTCGCGAATTCGTGGACTACTACGCCGAGCGCGCCGGGATCCACATCGACAATTTCGACTTCTATTACACCTACGGCCTGTTCCGCCTGGCCGGTATCGTCCAGCAGATCTACTACCGCTTCTTCCACGGCCAGACCCAGGATCAACGCTTCGCCCAGTTCGTTCAGATGAACAAACTGCTGGAGCAGATGAGCTTGCAGGTCATCGGTCAATCCACGCTCTGAGCGCCCCATGACAAGGAAACAGCATGTCCAAGACCCAGTTGTTCGACCTCGACGGTAAAATCGCCTTCGTTTCCGGCGCCAGCCGTGGCATCGGCGAGGCCATCGCCAAGTTGCTGGCCCAGCAAGGTGCCCATGTGATCGTTTCCAGCCGCAAGCTCGACGGTTGCCAGCACGTGGCCGACGCCATCATCGCCGCGGGCGGCAAAGCCACTGCCATCGCCTGCCACATTGGTGAAATGGAGCAGATCAGCCAGGTCTTCGCCGGCATTCGCGAACAGTTCGGACGCCTGGACATCCTGGTGAACAACGCGGCCACCAACCCGCAGTTCTGCAACGTGCTGGACACCGACCTGGGCGCCTTCCAGAAAACCGTCGATGTGAACATTCGCGGTTATTTCTTCATGTCGGTGGAAGCCGGCAAGCTGATGCGCGAGCACGGCGGCGGCAGCATCATCAACGTGGCATCGATCAACGGCATCTCGCCGGGGATCTTCCAGGGCATCTACTCGGTGACCAAAGCCGCGGTAATCAACATGACCAAGGTGTTCGCCAAGGAATGCGCGCAGTTCGGCATCCGCTGCAACGCCCTGCTGCCGGGCCTGACCGACACCAAGTTCGCCTCGGCGCTGGTCAAGAACGACGCGATCCTGAAAACCGCCCTGGCGCAGATTCCGCTCAAACGCGTGGCCGACCCAAGCGAAATGGCTGGCGCCGTGTTGTACCTGGCCAGTGACGCGTCGAGCTACACCACCGGTGTGGCGCTGAATGTGGATGGTGGGTTCCTTTCCTGACACCGCACTTTCCCCCTGTGGGAGCGAGCCTGCTCGCGATGATGGTGGCTCAGTAACATTGATGTTGACTGATACACCGCCATCGCGAGCAGGCTCGCTCCCACAGGGGCCTTCACCCCAACAAGAATATTTATTCCAACATTTGCAATTTGCGAATATTTATTCCATAAAGAGCCCTTCTGAATATCACCATTCAAAGGGCTCTTTCTCATGCGCGAACTTGGCATTGGCTTGATTGGCACCGGTTTCATGGGCCGAGCCCATGCCTTGGCATTCAACAATGCCAAGGCGGTATTCGACCTCCCCCTGAACCTGACCCTGGCGGCCCTGGCCGATGCCGATCCGCAGCGTGCCCGGCAATGCGCCAGCAGCTGGGGGTTCGAGACGGTTCATAGCGACTGGCAACAACTGATCGACGACCCGAAGGTCCATCTGGTCGCCATCACCACCCCCAACCACCTGCATTATCCGATGGCCATGGCGGCGCTGGCGGCGGGCAAGGCGGTCTACTGCGAAAAACCCCTGGCGGTGTCCCTGGAACAGGCCGAGCAGATGCGCCAGGCCGCCAAGGCCGCCGGAGTGGTCACGCGGGTCGGCTACAACTACCAGCACAACCCGATCATTCATCTGGCACGGGAGATGATCCAGCGCGGGGAGCTGGGCCGGATCATCAGTTTCCAGGGTGAATTCAGCGAGGACTTCATGGCCGACCCGACTTCGCCATGGTCATGGCGCTGCGAAGCGGCCCATGCCGGTGGCGCATTGGCGGACCTGGGCAGCCATCTGCTGGCCATGGCCCGTTACCTGCTGGGCGATGTCGAAGCGGTCTGCGCCGACAGCCAGACCGTGCACAACCAACGCCCGGCCAGCACGGGCAATCCCGAACAGCGCACCATCGCGGTAGACGATCAGGTCCACGCCCTGCTGCGCTTCAGCAGCGGCGCCCGCGGCACGGTGAGCAGCAGTTGGCTGAAACACGGCCGCAAGAATCACCTGGGCTTCGAGATCAGCGGCACCCTTGGCACGCTGATATTCGATCAGGAACGACTGAATGAACTGCAGGTGAGCCGTGTCGGCCAGGCGGGTTTCCAGCGGTTGCTGGCCGGCCCGGACCTGCCGGGCTATGCCGCGTTCAGCCCGGCCGCCGGGCACCAGTTGGGCTACAACGAATTGAAGACCCTGGAGGTACAGGAACTGATCATGACCCTCGCCGATCAAGGTGGCAGTGGGACGGACTTCGAAGAGGCCTGGGAAGTGGAGCGGCTGGCGGCGGCGATTCGCCTGTCAGCACGGGAACAGCGATGGGTGCAAGTCAGCGGTTTGTGACCCCGCGTTGCACCTCGCCACTGGCTGTCTCATCTCCAGGAGTCAAATCACCACGTTGCGCACGAACCGCGTCGCCACCACCCCATCGTTGCGATAACCATGGGGTTGGTTGCTGGCGAACATGAAAAACTCCCCCGCGCCGATCCGACGCTCTTCATTGCCCAGCAGCAAGGTCAGGCATCCCTCGAATACATAGAGTTGCTCACTCCAGCCATCGTTATCGGGCTCGGAAGCGTAGTGTTCGCCAGGCTCCAGGCGCCATTCCCACAGTTCGACTTCGCGGCTGGCATTGGCCTTGGCCAGGAGCACGGCTTTGCTGCCGGGGATCGCGCCGGCCCAGGCCAGCTCGTTGATGCGGCTCGGGTCGCGGGCATCGGGCGCCTGGATCAGGTCGCTGAACGCCACGTCGAGGGCTTCGGCGACGCGGTCCAGGGTGGTCAGACTGACGTTCTTCTCTCCGGCCTCGATGGCGACCAGCATCCGCCGGCTGACCCCGGACCGCTCCGCCAATACGGTCTGGCTGAGCTGCGCGGCGTGGCGCAGGCGGCGGACGTTCTGGCTGACGTGTTGCAGGACGGACGCCCGCTGGCCGGATTCTTTGTGCACTATATTGCTCACATACTAGGGTTGCGCATTATACTGCCCAACTTCGGACGCATTGTGCGTCCCTCTCCAGTGGCGCGCAAGGTCATGGCATCGGTGAACTCTCCTCAAACTTCCTCCCGCTTTCTGCGGCTCAGCAAGGCCGAGTGCGTGCTGGTGCTGATCACCATGATCTGGGGCGGGACTTTCCTGCTGGTGCAGCACGCCATGACCGTCAGCGGGCCGATGTTTTTCGTCGGCTTGCGCTTTGCCGCCGCAGCGGCGTTTGTCGCGCTATTCTCCTGGCGCCATCTACGGGACCTGACCCTGTTCGAACTCAAGGCCGGCTGCTTCATCGGCGTGGCGATCATGCTCGGCTACGGTCTGCAGACGGTCGGCCTGCAAACCATCCCCAGCAGCCAGTCGGCGTTCATCACCGCGCTCTATGTGCCCTTCGTGCCACTGTTGCAGTGGCTGGTGCTGGGCCGTCGGCCGGGCTTGATGCCAAGCATTGGCATCATGCTGGCGTTCACCGGGCTGATGTTGCTATCGGGACCGGCCGGCGCGTCGCTGAACTTCAGCTCCGGCGAAATCGCCACGCTGATCAGCGCCATCGCGATTGCCGCCGAAATCATCCTGATCAGCACCTATGCCGGCCAGGTCGACGTGCGCCGGGTCACCGTGGTTCAGCTGGCCAGCACTGCGGTGCTGGCGTTCCTGATGGTGGTGCCCACCCAGGAAACGATCCCGGGATTCTCCTGGCTGCTGCTGTTCAGCGCCGTAGGCCTGGGGGCCGCCAGTGCGGCGATCCAGGTGGCAATGAACTGGGCGCAGAAAAGTGTCTCGCCGACCCGCGCCACACTGATCTACGCCGGTGAACCGGTGTGGGCCGGCATCGCCGGACGCCTGGCGGGCGAGCGCTTGCCGGGGATTGCCTTGCTCGGCGCGGCATTGATCGTGGCGGCGGTGATTGTCAGTGAACTGAAGACCCGGAATAAAACTGCCGTCGAGGCGGATAACGTGCTGGAGGGTGAAGGTTGAGGTCCGCCACTGAAACAACGCAAAGCAGGAAAAATCTGCCTATCTTGTAGGATTCTGCGACACCCTCGCGGTTGGTGATCGGGGACACGCCACGTATGATCCCTCACTATCTCCCGCCGAATAGAATCCTATGTCACTGATAGTTCTATTGCTTTTGCCCTTCATCGGCAGCGGCGTCGCGGCGCTGCTGCCGCATAACGCCCGTAACGCCGAATCGCTGCTGGCAGGCCTCGTCGCCCTGGTCGGCACCGTTCAGGTGGCCTTGCTCTACCCGCAGATCGTCGACGGCGGCGTGATCCGTGAAGAATATTTCTGGCTGCCGAGCCTGGGCTTGAACTTCGTGCTGCGCCTGGACGGGTTTGCCTGGTTGTTTTCGTTGCTGGTGCTGGGCATCGGTACGTTGGTGTCGTTGTACGCCCGCTATTACATGTCACCGGAAGATCCGGTGCCGCGTTTCTTCGCGTTCTTCCTGGCATTCATGGGGGCCATGCTCGGGCTGGTGATCTCCGGCAACCTGATCCAGATGGTGTTTTTCTGGGAACTGACCAGCCTGTTCTCGTTCCTGCTGATCGGCTACTGGCATCACCGCGCCGATGCCCGGCGCGGCGCCTACATGGCCCTGATGGTGACCGGGGCCGGCGGGCTGTGCCTGTTGGCCGGGGTGTTGCTGCTCGGCCATGTGGTGGGCAGCTATGAACTGGACAAGGTCCTGGCCGCGGGCGACCTGATCCGGGCCCATGCCCTCTACCCCATCCTGCTGCCACTGATCCTGATTGGCGCTCTGAGCAAAAGTGCCCAGTTCCCGTTCCATTTCTGGCTGCCCCACGCCATGGCCGCGCCCACGCCGGTCTCGGCTTACCTGCACTCGGCGACCATGGTCAAGGCCGGGGTGTTCCTGCTGGCACGGTTGTGGCCGTCGCTGTCGGGCAGTGAACAATGGTTCTACATTGTCGGCGGTGCGGGAGCCTGTACGCTGTTGCTGGGTGCCTACTGCGCGATGTTCCAGAATGATCTCAAGGGATTGTTGGCCTATTCCACCATCAGCCACCTGGGATTGATCACCCTGCTGCTGGGCCTGAACAGCCCGTTGGCGGCCGTGGCCGCGGTGTTCCACATTCTCAACCACGCCACCTTCAAGGCCTCGCTGTTCATGGCCGCCGGGATCATCGACCATGAAAGCGGCACCCGGGACATTCGCAAGCTCAGCGGCCTGGTGCGGCTGATTCCCTTCACGGCGACGCTGGCAATGGTCGCCAGCGCGGCGATGGCCGGGGTGCCGCTGCTCAACGGCTTCCTTTCCAAGGAAATGTTCTTCGCCGAAACGGTGTTCATTTCCGCCACCGCCTGGGTCGAGCTGGCGCTGCCGATCATCGCCACCATCGCCGGGACCTTCAGCGTCGCCTACTCCTTGCGCTTCACGGTGGACGTGTTCTTCGGCCCCGCGGCCACCGACCTGCCCCATACCCCCCACGAACCACCGCGCTGGATGCGCGCGCCGGTGGAGTTGCTGGTGTTCACCTGCCTGCTGGTGGGGATCTTTCCGGCCCAGGTGGTCGGCTCCTTGCTGGCGGCGGCCGCTCTGCCGGTCGTGGGCGGCAGCCTGCCCGAATATAGCCTGGCGATCTGGCATGGCCTCAATGCACCGATGATCATGAGCCTGGTGGCAATGTCCGGCGGCGTCGTGCTGTACCTGCTGCTGCGCAAGCAATTCAAGCGTGGCCAGATCACCCATACGCCGCTCATTGGTCGGTTCAGCGGCAAGCGTCTGTTCGAGCGCAGCCTGGTGCTGACGATGCGCCTCGGCCGGCGATTGGAACGACTCATCAGTACCCGGCGCCTCCAGGCCCAGTTATTCCTGCTGGTGTTGGTTGCGGTGCTGGCCGGGCTGATTCCGATGCTGCACAGCTCGCTGGCCTGGGGCGACCGGCCGAAGATTCCCGGCTCCATCGTCTTCGTCATCCTTTGGCTGCTGGCCATCGCCTGTGCCCTGGGCGCGGCGTGGCAGGCCAAGTATCACCGTCTCGCGGCCCTGACCATGGTCAGCGTCTGCGGCCTGATGACCTGCGTGACCTTCGTCTGGTTCTCCGCCCCCGACCTGGCCTTGACACAACTGGTGGTGGAAGTGGTGACCACGGTGCTGATCCTGCTGGGCCTGCGCTGGCTGCCACGGCGGATCGAGGACGCATTGCCCCGGCCCAACAGCGAACGGCGCGCGCGTATCCGTCGTCTGCGAGACCTGCTGCTGTCCGGCGCGGTAGGTGGCGGCATGGCGCTGCTGTCCTACGCGATGCTGACGCGCCAGACACCCAACGACATTTCTTCGTTCTACCTCAGCCGGGCCCTGCCCGAAGGCGGCGGCAGCAACGTGGTGAACGTGATGCTGGTGGATTTCCGCGGCTTCGACACCCTGGGGGAAATCACCGTGCTGGTGGCGGTGGCCCTGGCCGTGTTTGCCCTGCTCCGACGTTTCCGCCCACCGAAGGAAAGCATGCAACTGCCGGCGCAGCAGCGCCTGTTGGCGCCGGACGTGGTCACCGACCTGGTCAACCCACGGCACGCCAGCGATACCGCGCTGGGCTTCATGATGGTGCCATCGGTGCTGGTGCGCCTGCTGCTGCCGATCGCCCTGGTGGTGTCGTTCTATTTGTTCATGCGCGGCCACAACCAACCGGGTGGCGGTTTCGTCGCCGGGCTGGTGATGTCGGTGGCGTTCATCCTGCAGTACATGGTGGCCGGCACCCAGTGGGTCGAGGCGCAAATGAGCCTGCGGCCGCTACGCTGGATGGGCACCGGGTTGCTGTTCGCAACGGCGACGGGCCTGGGAGCGATGCTCGTGGGCTATCCGTTCCTCACCACGCACACCTGGCATGTGAAGTGGCCGCTGCTGGGGGACATTCACCTGGCCAGCGCCCTGTTCTTCGACATCGGCGTGTATGCCGTGGTGGTTGGTTCGACGCTGCTGATCCTCACCGCGCTGGCGCACCAGTCGGTGCGCGCCCACAAGCCGGCCCAGCAGTCCAAGCCTGCCGCCCCCCTCAAAGGAGCCACCCCCTGATGGAAGAAGTCATCGCTATTGCAATCGGCGTCCTGGCCGCCTCCGGCGTCTGGCTGGTACTGCGGCCGCGAACCTTCCAGGTGGTCATGGGCCTGTGCCTGCTGTCCTATGGCGTCAACCTGTTCATCTTCAGCATGGGCAGCCTGTTCATCGGCAAGGAGCCGATCATCAAGGACGGCGTGCCCCAGGACCTGCTGCACTACACCGACCCGCTGCCCCAGGCCCTGGTACTCACCGCCATTGTCATCAGCTTCGCCATGACCGCGTTGTTCCTGGTGGTATTGCTGGCCTCCCGGGGCCTGACCGGCACCGACCATGTGGACGGCCGGGAGCCCAGGGAATGATGCTGACGCCTCACCTGATCGCCGCGCCTATTCTCCTGCCATTGCTCACCGCCGCGTTGATGCTGATGCTGGGGGAAAAGCACCGCGCGCTCAAGGCACGGATCAATCTGTTCTCCAGCCTGCTGGGCCTGGGCATCGCGGTATTGTTGCTGTATTGGACCCAGGACCAGGCCCTGCCCGCGTCCATCGGCGTGTACCTGCCGGGCAACTGGCAGGCGCCGTTCGGCATCGTCCTGGTGGTGGACCGCCTGTCGGCGCTGATGCTGGTGTTGACCGGCATCATCGGCGTCAGCGCCCTGCTGTTCGCCATGGCCCGCTGGCACGGCGCCGGGGCCAGCTTCCATGCCTTGTTCCAGATTCAGCTGATGGGCCTCTATGGCGCCTTCCTCACCGGGGACCTGTTCAACCTGTTCGTGTTTTTCGAAGTCTTGCTGGCCGCCTCCTACGGCTTGCTGCTGCATGGCTCGGGCCGGGCACGGGTGTCGTCGGGTTTGCACTACATCTCGATCAACCTGCTGGCCTCCTCGCTGTTCCTGATCGGCGCGGCGCTGATCTATGGCGTCACCGGCACCTTGAACATGGCCGACCTGGCGCTGAAAGTGCCTCTGGTGCCGGAAGCCGACCGCGGCCTGCTGCATGCGGGGGCGGCGATCCTCGCGGTGGCGTTCCTGGCCAAGGCCGGCATGTGGCCACTGAACTTCTGGCTGGTGCCCGCCTATAGCGCCGCCAGTGCGCCTGTGGCAGCGCTGTTCGCGATCATGACCAAGGTGGGCATCTACACGATCTTGCGCTTGTGGACCTTGCTGTTCTCCGGCCAGGCCGGCGCTTCAGCGTATTTCGGCGGCGACTGGCTGATCTACGGCGGCATGGCGACCATTGTCTGCGCGGCCATCGCCATTCTGGCGGCCCAGCGCCTGGAACGCATGGCCAGCCTGAGCATCCTGGTATCGGCCGGCATCCTGTTGTCCGCCATCGGCTTCGCCCAGCCGAACCTGGTGGGTGCTGCACTGTTCTATCTGGTGAGTTCGACCCTGGCGCTGTGCGCGCTCTTCCTGCTGGCCGAGTTGATCGAACGCTCGCGTTCGGCCAATGAGCTGTCGCTGGAGGACGACCTCGATGCTTTGCCGCGACCGCTGGAGTCCCTGCAACCGCCCAAGGGCACCAACCTCGATGACGAGCAAAAAGCCGTGGTCGGGCAAGTGATTCCCTGGACCATGGCCTTCCTCGGCCTGAGTTTCATCGCCTGTGCGCTGCTGATTGTCGGCATGCCGCCGTTATCGGGGTTCATCGGCAAGCTGGGGCTGCTGAACGCCCTGCTCAACCCGCTGGGGCTCGGGGCCGACGCCGGAGCGCCGGTGTCGTATCAGGCGTGGGGTCTGCTGGCGCTGTTGATCCTGTCCGGGCTGGCCTCGTTGATCGCGTTCTCGCGCCTGGGCATCCAGCGCTTCTGGACGCCGCAGGAGCGCCCCTCGCCCCTGCTGCGACCTTTCGAATGCCTGCCGATCATTGCGCTGCTCGGCCTGGGTATCGCCTTGACGTTCAAGGCCGAACCGCTGCTGCGCTACACCCAGGACGCCGCTAACGCCCTGAACACGCCAGAACACTATGTGATGTCGGTGCTCGCCACACGTAGCATCCCCAGCCCCGACGCCCTTGGCGCAGTGCCGGAGGTGCAGCCATGAAACGCCTGTTTCCCGCGCCATGGTTGTCCCTGGCACTCTGGGCGCTGTGGTTGCTGTTGAACCTGTCCCTCAGCGCCGGGCACCTGCTGCTGGGGGCGGCGCTGGGCTTCCTGGCACCGCTGATGATGCGCCCGCTGCGGCCACGCCCCATTCGTATCCGCCGCCCCTGGGTGGTGCTGCGGCTGTTCCTGTTGGTGGGACGCGATGTGCTGGTGTCCAACCTGGCAGTGGCCTGGGGCGTGCTGAATGCCGGGCGACGCCCGCCGCGCTCGCGCTTCGTCAAGGTACCGCTGGACCTGCACGACGCCAATGGCCTGGCGGCGTTGTCGATGATCACCACGGTAATCCCCGGAACGGTCTGGTCGGAACTGGCGCTGGATCGCCGCATCCTGCTGATGCATGTGTTCGATCTGGAAGACGAAGCGTCGTTCATCACGCATTTCAAGGCCACTTATGAGCGGCCGCTGATGGAGATTTTCGAATGAGCCCGTTGCTGTCCAATGCGATTCTGCTGAGTCTGTTCCTGTTCGCCCTGGCAATGGTGCTGACCCTGTTGCGCCTGTTCAAGGGGCCGTCGGCGCAAGACCGGGTCCTGGCGCTGGATTACCTGTACATCGTTGCGATGCTGATGATGCTGGTGCTGGGCATTCGCTACGCCAGTGACACCTACTTCGAGGCAGCGCTGTTGATCGCCCTATTCGGCTTTGTCGGTTCGTTTGCCCTGGCCAAGTTCCTGCTGCGTGGCGAGGTGATCGAATGACCGGGCATTTGTCGATGTGGGTGGAGATCCCGGTGGCGGTCCTGCTGGTACTCAGCAGCCTGTTCGCCCTGGCCGGGGCCATAGGCCTGGTACGGTTGAAGGATTATTTCCAGCGCATGCACCCGCCGGCCCTGGCCTCGACGCTGGGAGCCTGGTGCGTGGCGCTGGCCTCGATCATTTATTTCTCGGCGCTCAAGTCCGGGCCGGTGCTGCATGCCTGGCTGATACCGATCCTGCTGTCCATCACCGTACCGGTGACCACCCTGTTGCTGGCCCGGGCGGCGTTATTCCGCAAGCGCATGGCCGGGGATGATGTGCCGGCGGAGGTGAGCAGCCGACGTCAGTGAAGGATCAGACGGTGCAAACCTGTGGGAGCAAAGCTTGCCCCCACAAAATCTCCCGGGCACAACGGTGATGTTGTGTTTCAGGCCCAGGCCACCGCCAGCAAGCCGGCGCCCAGTACAACGCACAATGGCGAATAGACCCAGGTGTCGAGCCGGGCGAAGGTCGACTCCTTGAACTCCTTGAAGAAGCCCACCAGGTTCGACTCGCCAATGGCCCGGGCAAACATCAGCAAGGCAATCGCACTGATCAACCACTGCAGCGCCCGATGGGTGACCGGCGGCGCCAACAGGCCGCCCCGCAGGCACACCAGCAAGGCGATGAACAGCAGCGCCAGGGCCACCAACAGGGTCAGCCAGCCCGAAGGGTCAAATGCCGGGCGCAGCACCTGCCCCTGCTCGACCGGAACCTGCGGCACTACCGCCTCGGCTGCCCAGCGTCCACCCAGGGCCCAGTACACATGAATCAAACTGATGGCCGCCAACACCGCGACCAGCGTCCGTGCCAATAAAAGCGTCATTCGCCAGCCTCCTGGAAAAGGTTGAACACTCATCCTAGCTCGAATTTGGCATTTCGCAGGACGGGCGCAGATTGCCCGTTTCCAGCGGATGACACATTGCTCGGGATCAATTGTTCAAGCCGCCTAGAGGCCAGCAGACACCTTGTCCGCCACTTCACTGGGCAGCCAGGCCTGCCACACCTGGGGGTGGGCCTTGAGAAAGGCCTCGGCAGCTTCGCGGGGCGGCGTGCGCTTTTCGCTCATCTCGGCCAGGGCCTTGTTCAGGGGCTCGATGGGCAGGTCGACCTTGCTGAAGAATTCGGCAATCTCCGGATACTGTTTCTGGAACGGCGCCGAGACGCCAATTGACAATTTCGACGCCAGGGAACGGGTCGGCCGGGGGTTGGGATTGTCGGCGTCGGTCAGGGTTTTCCAGGCCTCGGCATCGAAGGGCGGCTCTTGCAGTTGCACCAGCTTGAATCGCCCGAGCAACGGCGTGGGCGACCAGTAGTAGAACAGGATCGGTTTGCCCCGGCGAATCGACGAGGTGATTTCCGCGTCCAGCGCCGCCCCGGAACCACTGCGGAAATTCACGTAGCTGTCGGTCAGGCCATACGCCTTGAGCTTCTGCTTGTTGACCACCTCGGACGTCCAGCCGATGGGGCTGTTGAGGAAGCGCCCCTTGTCGGGACTTTCCGGGTCCTTGAACACCTGCTTGTAGCGCGCCAGGTCGCTGACGCTGCGCAGGTCCGGCGCCAGGGGCTTGATCCCCTTGGCGGGATCGCCCTTGATCACGTATTCCGGCACCCACCAGCCTTCCGTCGCGCCCTTGACCGTATCGCCCAGGGCGATCACCTTGCCCTCGGCTTCAGCCTTGACCCATACCGGACTGCGACCGGCCCACTCTTCGCCGATGACCTGAATGTCGTTATTGGCCAGCGCGGTTTCCAGGGTGATGGTGGTGCCCGGCAAGGTGTCGGTTTTCAAGCCGTAGCCTTTTTCGACGATGATCCGCAGGATATCGGTAATCAGACTGCCGCTTTCCCAGTTCAGATCGGCGAAGTGGATCGGTGCCGAAGCAGCCGATGCCGGAAATGACGAAGCCAACACAGCACAGGTGGCCCAGGCAGCCAGCCACTGTCGAACTCGTTTCATGCAATGTCCCTCATACCAGGCAGCAAGAGCTGAACGGTCCTGCGTAATCGAACGCAAGCCCCCGAATAACTCAGTCAACTGACTGTAGCCGAGGTTCCAGCAAAACGGTCGCAGCCCCTGGGTATCACTCGCTGGCCTTGAACGTCACCAATTCGCCCTTGCGCCATTTCGCGGCTTTGGCGGTGACCGCCTTCAAGGTCTTGGTCAAACCTTCTTGCAGCTGTTCGTTCGCCGCATACACGGTCACCACGCTGTGGCCTTCCTTGAACAGGATGGCCTGGCCGCCCGGGGTCGTTACGAACGCGTACTCCCCAAGGCCATAGACCGTCAGTTTGATTTCGCGAAACCTGATCTCAAACTTGCCCCCCTCGCGACTTGGCAACACCGCCGCGCGAAAATGATCACCCACCTTGAGTTCGAGCCTGGGCTTGTCATCGACCACGAGAGCCGATTCGGTGTCGATTTCGGCGACGTAGATACCTTCGGCGGTCTGCTCGGTGATGTAGACGAAACGTGACTGAAACAGTTTGACCAGTTTTGCCCGAAGGTCACCCAGTACAAATAACGCATGCGTGTCGAGATTACTTACTGCCAAGGAAACATCCCCATCTTTGAAAACGGCCCGTTCCGCAGAAAGGACGGACCACGAGAACCCGTGCCGACTGTATTGTCGCAATGGACCTGTAACTGAAATTCGAAGTGAACGGCGCACCCTGTCCCGGGGCGAGAGAAGACTAAAGGATTGCCACTCTCGCCGTCTTTCCCGGGAGGTCGTCAGAAGCTGAAGGAAATAGCCACTCTGAGCATCGGAAAAGGTGGGACTACTAACTTTAGGGAAAATTCTCACTTAAAAAAGCATTTTTCTGACATCGAGCCTAAAAAAAATTGCTTTAGATAGGCGCAACCGTCCATACAGCGCTATCGATTCTAGAGCAGCCGGAGGTGCGGAGACTACTTGAAATACTTGGCAATTCGTCGGTAAACCATAGAAAAGGAATTCACATGGGCACTTTCACAACCTTGATCCACCCCATCACCCCTCGCATCGTCAACACCCATGACGCCTTTGACGGCGTCGACTACCTGCCGCTCTCGCTGATTCAACCGCGTTATCGGGTCGTCCTGGCCGGTAAGTGTTTTTTCCATATTGAAGAAACATCCACTGGACGTGTAAGAGGTTTCCGCACTGATCATAACGAAGCCTGCTACCTGGCCAGGTATCTCGAGCGAAGTGCCGGAACACAGCAATAATCGAACTCCTGACGCGCGCCTGCCTCAGATAAAGGGACGCAACCGAAGCGCCATGACGGCGCATGCCCAAAGGAGAACCCCATGGAACAACCCTCCCACGAACTCAAGACCCTGTTCGACCAACTGGGCCTGCCCTCGGATGACAAAGCCATCGACAACTTCATCGTGGCACACCCCCTGGCCCCGGAAACAAAACTGGTGGAGGCCGACTTCTGGTCGGATCAGCAGAAGGACCTGCTACGGGAATGGCTGCTCGCCGATGGCGAAGAAGCGGTGTTGGTGGATCAACTGAACGTGCGCCTGCACGACGGTAAATAGCGGCTCGACAGCATCCGGGCTTGCTCGCGATGGCGGTGGCACTTCCCGGTATCGATGCAAGCTGGTCCACCGCTATCGCGAGCAGGCTCGCTCCCACAGTGGCCTTCGGTGGCCGCAAGATCCGCGAACACCACAAATCCCCTGTGGGAGCGAGCCTGCTCGCGATCAGCGGTGGGCCTGGCCTATCCAAATGGATAGCCTAGCGCGGCTTCTCGGGTTTATAGCCCAACCGCAACCCACCCCAGTGGCGGCCCTTGAGCATGATGGGCACGGACAGGTCATGCATCAGCTCGCCCGTGTCGCGGGTGTAGGTCTGCAATAGCACCGGCTGCTGGTGACTGCCGCATCGAATCCCGGTCCGATCGGAGAACTTGCGCTTGGTACGGTTGTTCAGCGTGTCAACGGCGGGGTCGCCGGTCAACGGCTGGCTGAAGACTTTGTTGTGGGTCGGCACATACCCCTGCTGGGTGCAGGCAATCGCAAACACCAGGCCTTCGTGCCGGGCGAGCAAAGGTTCCTGGATGGCCGGCAGGACCTGATCGGTATAACGGTCGAAACGGGTCTGGAACTTGGCGGGATGGGTATTGGGGATGGCCTGGTAGTTACGATCGAACAGATCCTCCAGACTGATACGCCCCTGATCGATATCCGCCTCGAATTGCGCGGCGATCTGACTCGCGCCTTCACGCGCCAGGTCGTAGACACGCTGGTGATAATCGTCGAGACCCACCTCGGCCAGGCGCTCGCTGATGGTTTCAGCCTGGCCTTCCATCTGCACGGCCGCCTCGGCCAGACGTTGAGTCTGCTGGTCGCTGATGGACAGGTCGCTGCGCATCTGCTCGATGGCGTGGAACAGGCTGTCGAGTTGCTCGCGGTTGGTGTCGGTGCCCTGGGCGATGGCGCTGACCTGGGTTTCGACACCAGCCGCGAGCCGGGCAATGTTCTCCAGATGCTGGCCCGTGTGCTCGACCTGCTGCACACCGCTGTCCAGATCGGCGGCCAACTGGCGGATCTGCTCGACCACCTGGGCGGTGCGCTGCTGGATGTCCGCCACCATGACCCCGACCTCGCCGGTCGCCGCCGCCGTGCGCCCCGCCAGGCCACGGACTTCATCGGCCACCACCGCGAACCCACGGCCATGCTCGCCGGCCCGCGCCGCTTCGATGGCCGCGTTCAACGCCAGCAGGTTGGTCTGGCTGGCGATCGACTGAATCACCAGGCTGACCCGCTGGATCTCGTCGCTGCGCACGCTCAACGCTTCGATCAGCTCGCGGCTGTCGTTTGCCCGCTGGCTGAGCTGGTGCATGCGGCTGATGGACTCCACCAGTTCGCTGCGCCCGGCAACGCTGCTGCGATGGGCTTCGCTGGCAGCCCCCAGGGCCTGCTGGCTGAGTTGAGAGGTGGCCTGTTCGGTGACGATCATCGCTTCGGCATTGCTGACAATCTGCGCCGCCGCATCGAGTTGCGACTGGACCTTGCCGGCCAGTTGCCTGACCGAATAGGCGACACCGGCGGCCGACAACGCGTTATGACTGGTGGTGTAGGACAGGTCACGGGTCAGCTCGGCCAATGAGCCAGAGCCAGGCGAGGATTGCGGTGCTGTAACCAGACGCGAGCGCAGGCGCGGCAACCAGACGATCAGCATCGCCAGGGGCAGGCCCAAGTACAGCGACCAGCCTCCCAGCACAATGCCGCACAGCAGCAAGGTCAGGGCAAGACTCTGCAAGGTCGGCGTCAGCCAGCGCGCCGTGCTTTTTGTAGCAGATACCGAGGCAGGCACCGCCGCCAGAGATCCGTCTGTCGCCATGTTCGTCACCACACTTCTCGTTGTTATGTCAGCATTAAACGCCACTACCGAGCCATTATCCATGGTCCATTAGTCGCGTTCTTGCAGCAGATCAACGCAGGTGTAGAGATTTTTCGAAGGCCGCTACGCAACTTGGCGGGAGCAAGCTCCCTCGCCCAAGGTCTATGCAGCCTTCGGTATCGCGAATGGCAGGTCGAGGATCAGGCCTGGCGCTGGTGCTTGTCGATCTGCTCGTGACGTTCCTGAGCTTCGATGCAGTACTTGGTGGTCGGGCTGATCAGCAGGCGCTTGAGGCCGATCGGCTCGCCGCTGTCGTCGCACCAGCCGAAGCTTTCGTCGTTGATACGGTCCAGGGCCTGCTCCAGCTGGGGCAGCATGCGCTGGTCACGATCGATGGCGTTGACCAGCCAGGTACGCTCTTCTTCTACGGAAGCAGCGTCGGCCGGGTCAGCCGGGGAATCCAGGCTTTCAATGGCGATTCGGTTCTGTTCGATGCGCTCGTGGGTTTCGACTTTCATGTTCTGCAACAGCTTGGTGAAGAAAGCCAGCTGCTCGGCGTTCATGTAGTCATCCGCCGGCATGGCCAGCAACTTTTCCTTTGTCATTGATATCTCTATAAAAAAACGTGCATTAAGGCGAATTATGGAGCGTCCCGCAGCGCAGCTGCCACGCTCGTCAGGAAGGCGCCGTCTATTCCAAGCGCCACCCGGCACTCAATTTACGAGGGGCGGCAGTCTAAGGCCGAGTCGAGGCCTCAGCAACCGAAAACATGGGAAAATGTCCGACAACCCCTTCAAATGTTCTCTGACAGGCTTCTGGCGGTCATCGGAGTGCGTTTATAACAAGAAATTCGGTGTAATGGCTGTATTAAGAAGACAAATGGCAACGCCACGCGGGTCAGGCGTGGCGCTTTGTCGCAACAGGGCAATCGTTAACGCTTGAGTTTGCGCTTGTTGCGGTACTGGTCGATGACCACCGCGACCACAATGATCAGCCCCTTGATGATGTCCTGGATGTAGGCATCGACACCCACGAAGGTGAAGCCGCTGGCCATGACGCCAAGAATCAGCGCCCCGATCACCGTCCCGGTGATGCGCCCTACACCACCGGCCAGGCTGGTGCCGCCGATCACGGCTGCGGCAATCGCATCCAGCTCATAGGACATGCCCATGCCGGCCTGTCCGGTCGCGGCCCGCGCCGAGGCCACCACTCCGGCGAGGCCGGCCAGCAGCCCGGCGATGCTGTAGACAATGACCAGATGCCGCTTGACGTTGATCCCCGAGGTACGCGCCGCCTGCATGTTGCCGCCGATGGCATAGGTGTATTTGCCGTACTTGGTGTAGCGCAGGGCGATATGGAAAATCACCGCCACCACCAGGAAGATGATCACCGGCATGGCGCCATGCCCGATGGCGGTGTAGGAATCCGACAACATGCTCACCGGCTGACCTTCGGTGTAGTAACGCGCCAGGCCCCGGGCCGACACCATCATGCCGAGCGTCGCGATAAAGGGCGGAATGCCGGTGATGGCGATGATACTGCCGTTGATCGCCCCGGCCAGCAGTCCCACGCCCAGCCCGGCCACCACCGGGATCCAGACCGGCAAGTCAGTCAGCGACGGGAACACCGCTCGGGCGAAGTCCGAGGTCTGGGCCAGGCTGGCAGCAATCATCGCCGACAGCGCCAGCACGGAACCGGACGACAGGTCGATACCGGTGGTGATGATCACCTGGGTCACGCCGATGGCCAGCAGGCCGATGATCGACACCTGCAGGATCATCAGGACCAGGCGCTGGGAGTTCATCAGGAAGCTCTGGTCGCGCATGATCCAGCCGAACAGCTCGAACACCAGGCCAATGCCGATCAGTACCAGGAAGATACTCAGTTCCGTCGGCAACCGCCGGCGCGTCCTGGCCGGAGCGGCCGTGGGTTTGTTTTCCAGTATTGCGTTCATAGCCATCCACCTTTTTATTCTTTGACGAAGGCGCTCGTTCCCGCTGGGCGCCGCCATTGCTCTTGAACAGGGCCGCTTCGTGCTGGAGGGCCAGCCCGGCCCAGCGGGAGCAAGCTCCCTCGCCACGGAAATATTGCTCGATATCGCGTCTCTACCAGCACGCCTCAGGACAGCCCCGAGGCCAGTTGCATGACCCGCTCCTGGGTCGCTTCGCTCCGGTCGAGGGTGCCCATCAGGTCACCTTCGTGCATCACCAGGACCCGGTCGCTCATGCCCAGCACTTCCGGCAGTTCGGAGGAAATCATGATGACCGCCATGCCCTCGCCGGCGAGGTAGGCAATGAGCCGGTAGATCTCGGCCTTCGCGCCAACGTCGATGCCACGGGTCGGTTCGTCGAGGATCAGGATCCGCGGGTTGGTCATCAGCCAGCGGGCCAGTAGCGCCTTCTGTTGATTACCGCCGGACAGGGTATCGATGCATTGCTCCAGGGACGGGGTCTTGACCCGCAGCTTCTTGCACATGTCTTCGCACAAGGCGCGCAAGGCTTTCTGCTGGATGAACCCGTTGCCGACGTAATGGGGCAGCACGGCCATTTCCATGTTTTCCAGCACCGACAGGCACGGGAACAGCCCACTGAGCTTGCGATCCTCGGTCAACAAGGCGAAGCCCTTCTCGATGGCCATGTGCGGGTCGGTGATACGCACCGGTTGGCCGTCCAGCAAGATCTCGCCGCCGGTACTGGGCGTGACACCGAAGATCGCCTCGGCCACGTTGGTCCGTCCCGAGCCCATGAGCCCGGCGATGCCGAGGACCTCCCCGGCGTGGAGGTCGAAGGAGACCCCCTTGAAAATGCCATCCAGGCTCAGGTCGCGCACCGACAGCACCAAGTCGCCGATGGGTTTGTCCCGCTCCGGAAACAGCTGGCTCAATTCCCGTCCGACCATCATCGAGATCAGACTGTCGCCGTCCATGCTGTCGGCCCGTTGCAGGCCGATGTAGCGGCCGTCGCGAAACACCGCCACTTCATCGGCGATAGCAAACACTTCGTTCATTTTATGGGTGATGTAAATGATGCCCTTACCTTGGGCCTTGAGGTCGGCAATGATCGAGAACAGGTGGGCGACTTCCGTTTCGGTGATGGCCGAGGTCGGTTCGTCCATGATCAGGATGTCGGAGTCATAGGACACCGCCTTGGCGATTTCCACCATTTGCCGCTCGGCAATACTCAGGTTGCCCACCAGATCCTCGGGGTCGAGGTTGATCCGCAGGCGTTCCAGCAACCTGGCGGTGCAACGGTGCATCTCCCCGTGGTCGATCATGTGCAAGCCATTGAGCTGCTCGCGGCCGATCCAGATGTTTTCGGCGATGCTCATGTGGGGCATCAGGTTCAGTTCCTGGTGGATCATCGCAATGCCGGCCTGCAGCGCCGCCAGGGGCGTGTCGAAGGTGACCGGTCTGCCCCGCAGGCGCAGTTCACCGGCGTCCGGCTGGTAGATGCCGGCAATGATCTTCATCAGGGTGGATTTACCCGCGCCGTTTTCGCCCATCAGGGCCAGGACGGAGCCGGGACGTACCCGCAACTGCACGTCGGACAAGGCCACCACGCCGGGAAATCCCTTGCTGACATTGACGACTTCCAGCAGATACGGTTCGTCAGGTAATACGCCCGGCTGGACAGTCATTGCCGGGGCGCTCGAAGCTATCGCTGAGGCAAACATGGTCAGGTACTCCCTCGGCAAGGTCGGCGTGGCGTCCTTGCCTGCTTATTGTTGTGGTCGAACCAGTGGTGCGTGGAACGTTACTTGAACTGGTCGACGTTTTCCGGCGTGATCAGGCGATACGGCACCCACACGGCCTGCTCCACCGGCTGTTTCTTGATCATTTTCACCGCCGTGTCGATCGAACCGTCGGCCTGGCCCTTGGCATCCTGGAACACCGAGACCGCCATGTCGCCCTTCTTCACGGCGTTCAAGCCATCCGGCGTGCCGTCGACCCCGGCTATCAGAACGCTGCCCTTCTCCTTGCCGGCGCCCTTGAGCGCCATGGACGCGCCGATGGCCATCTCGTCGTTGTTCGCCACCACGGCGTTGAACTCACGCCCCTGGGTCAGCCAGTCGTTGACCAGGGTCATGCCCTTGTCCCTGGACCAGGTGCCGGTCTGTTCCTGTTCGATCTTGATGTTCGGGTACTTGGCGAGCACTTCCTTGACGCCCTTGGTGCGGTTGGTGGTGGAGTTGTTGGCCAGGTCGCCCAGCAGGATCACGATATCGCCCTTGCCCCCCATTTTGTCCGCCAGGTATTGCATCTGCATCCGGCCGGCTTCCAGGTCGTCCGAGGCAACAGTCACCACGCCCGCCGGCAGTTTCAGGTCATCGGGACGACGGTTGACGTAGACCAGCGGAATACCGGCGGCCACGGCGGACTTGGTGATGCGCTGGGTCGCAGCGGTGTCCACCGGGTTGACGATGATGGCGTCGACTTTCTGGCTGATGAAACTTTCCACCTGGCTCAATTGCTTGACCACATCACTGCGTGCGTCTTCGAACTGCAGGCTGACGCCGTCCGGCATGGACTTGGCTTTCTTGTCCATGGACTCACGCAGGTAAGTCAGCCAGGTGTCGTCGAACTGCGACATGCTGACCCCAATCTTCAGGTCCGCCAGGGCAGCGCCGCTGGCAAGCATCAACGACAGGGCCAACGAGGCGATACGGGTCTTGGTCTTCATGAACGGTCTTTCTCCACATTCTTGTTGGTTTTATGGATAAGGCGTGTCGGAGCTCAGGAACGGGGCAAACGCACGATGGGCGCACCGGGCATGCAACACACCACGGCGCCGTTGCGCTGGATGCACAGGGATTCGAACAGGGGAAGGACTGCGGACAAGCGCAGCAGATGTGACAGATGAAACGCAGAGCGGCTGAAGGTTTTCATCGACGGTACCTGGCTGTGTTTCTTGTTTTTGTTGAGTTCGCCGCTTGTTTAAGAAGCCATTGCACAAGCGGGAACAGGATGTCGGTAACCTGGAAAAGACTTTATTAGAAAATATTTTCCATATCAACAGATTTTAGAATTTTATTCGTTTTTTTATTCCATGACCAATGGGCGTGGCTAACACCACCACTTCATGGCGCTCCGCGCTCTGCCGGGCAGCGTCCAGGATTCGGGTGGTCGCCAGTGCATCACAGGGCTGGACTGGCAGCGGGCCAGTTCCCTGCAATGCGGTTTGCAGGCGCTGGTAGAACTCGATCCAGCACCCCCGCTCCGACGTCACCCGCTCACGCTCGGTGCCGTGCTCGAACCAGCCCCAGCGTCGATGTTCTTCGGTCCCCCAGCGTTCGCCCTCTGTGGCCGGGCTCAAACCGGCCAGGGCCTGGGCCTCCTGTCCGTCCAGGCCCTCGACGGTATAACAACCCTCGGAACCACTGACCCGGAACCGTGGACGCGGCGCGTTCTGCAGGCAACTGCCACTCAAGTGCGACACCACGCCGTCGGCATGGGTCAGGGACATGAAGAAGCCATTGTCGAAAACCTGGCCTGGCCGCCGGTAGTCCAGTTCGGCGTAGATTCGCACCACTGGCCCGAACAGCTGCAACGCCTGGTCCACCAGATGACTGCCCAGGTCACGCAGGAATCCGCCACCGCTGCCCTTGCCCACCGACGTCGGCGAATAACGCTCGACACTGGACTCGAACCGCAGGACCTGTCCCAGGACACCGGACGCCAACAATTTGCGCACGGTCAGGAAGTCCGAGTCCCAGCGCCGGTTCTGGTACACGCACAGTGGCACGTTGCGTCGCTCGGCGGCCAGCACCATCGCCTCGGCCTGCGCGGCATCAGGGGCGAAAGGTTTGTCGCTGACCACCGCCACGCCCCGCTCGATGGCCTCCATCACCACCGCCGGACGACCGTCCAGAGGCGTGGAAACCACCACCGCGTCGACACCGGCCGCCACCAGTTGCTCCAGCGTGTCGAAAGCCTGGACATCAGGATGTTCGGTCGCCAGTTGCTGGCGGCGCTCGGGAGACCGGGTCACCACACCCACGAACGTCGCCCCCGGCAAACTGCTGATCAGCGGCGCATGAAAGAATCGTCCACCCTTGCCGTAGCCCACCAGTCCGATTCGCATGAAAGCTCCTTGTCCCACAATTTAAATGCGGCCCTGTGGGAGCGAGCCTGCTCGCGATGGCGGCCTGTCAATCACATTGATGTCGCCTGACACACCGCCATCGCGAGCAGGCTCGCTCCCACATTTAAAACAGTGATCAACCGTAGAAACGCGGACGCTCGGGCAACTCCACCTTGACGATCTGCCCACTGCCCTGCGCCTCGATGCAGGCATCCGCCGCCACCGCCGCCGCGAAACCATCCCACGCCGAAGGGCCGCCCACCTGCCCGGCGCGGACGCCGTCGATAAAGGCCTGCAACTCGACGTCATAGGCGGCGATGAAGCGATCCTTCCAGTCCATCAGGATGGCATTGGACAGCTTGGCGCCACTGCGCAGCTGTACCTGGGACGGTTCCGGCAACTTGGCGATGCCGGTCTCCCCCACCACCTCGCATTGGATGTCATAGCCGTACTGACAGTTGACGAACACTTCCACGTCGATGCGCGTGCCCCTGGCGGTTTCCAGCAGGACGATCTGGGGATCGCGCAGTTGGGCCAGGGCCTTGCTGGTCTTGCGGGGGAAGACCACTTGCACCGACACGTAGTCGTCGGCCAGCAGCCAACGCAACACGTCCAACTCATGGATCAAGGTGTCGGTGATCGCCATGTCGGTCTTGTAGTTTTCACCCACGCTGGGGTTACGGTGGGCGCAATGCAGCATCAGGGGTTCGCCGATCTGGCCGCTGTCGATCACCGCCTTGAGCGCCCGATAGCCCTCATCGTACGGGCGCATGAAACCGACCTGCACCAATCGCTTGCCATGGGCCACCTCGGCCTCGACGATCCGGCGGCAGCCTTCTGCCGTGACAGCCAGGGGCTTTTCACAGAACACCGGCTTTCCGGCGGCGATCGCCGCCAGCACGAACTCCTCATGACTCGGCCCCCAGGACGTGACGAGGATCGCCTCGACTTCCGGCGCCTTGATCAATGCATGTCCATCGGGATAGACCTCGGCGGTCAGGTTCAGGTCGGCCACCACTTTCGCCGCCTGGGCCAGGTTGATGTCGGTCACCGCCACCACCTGGCTGTTGAGCAAGGTCTGACTGCAACGACGGATATGGTCCTGGCCGATGGCCCCGGTGCCGATGACGCCCAGCTTCAAAGACATGTAGAACTCCTTATGTAGGGTTGGGGCAAATCAGTACTGACGGGCCTGGGCCAGTCGTTCATTGAGGGCCTTGGCGACGGCGTTGGTCCGGGCGCTGGTGGAGACTTGCGCCACACCGACCCGCCACCAGGACAGGTAGCCGTGGATCATGGTCTTGGGCAGGACCTTGATGTCGATCAGGGTCGAGACCGTTTGCAGCCGTGCGTCCGCCAGGGCCGCGTGCAGTTCGTCGAGGGTCTTCACCTTGTAGGTCTTGCAGCCGTAGGCCGCCGCACTCATAGCGAAATCCACCGGCACGAAACCGCCGTCGAGCTTGCCGGTGTCGGGGTTGCGGAAGCGGAACTCGGTGCCGAAGCTGTCCATCCCGTTCCCCATCTGTAAATTGTTGATGCAGCCGAACGTCATGTTGTCCAGCAGCACCACATTGATCTTGCGCCGCTCCTGAATCGAGGTCGCCAGCTCCGAATGCAGCATCATGTAGGAACCGTCACCCACCAGGGCGTACACCTCTTTATCAGGCTCGGCGAGTTTCACCCCCAGCGCCGCATTCACCTCGTACCCCATGCAGGAATAGCCGTATTCGAGGTGATAGGTATTCACGCCCTTGCTGCGCCAACTGCGCTGCAAGTCCCCGGGCAGGCTGCCGGCGGCGGCGACAATGATCGCGTCATCGGCCAAGGCTTCGTTGAGCGTGCCCAGCACCCGACTCTGGGTCAGGCAGGAGCCGGTGAGTTCGATGAACTCGCGAAACACCGCCGGGTCCATGCCGTCATCGATTTCCGGGACGAAACCCTCGGCCTGATAATCGGCCTGGTAGACCCGGTCCACCTCAGCCTCCAGTTGCCCCTTGGCGTCAGCGATCCGCCCGTCCCATTCGGCACGGTAATCCCCCATGGCACTGGACAGCGCCTCCAGCCCCGCACGAGCATCGGCCAGCAATTGCACGCCGTCGAGTTTCAGCGCGTCGCATGGGCTGACATTGAGGTTGAGGAATTGCACATCCGGATGCTGGAACAGCCATTTGGAGCCGGTGGTGAAATCGCTGTAGCGGGTACCGATGCCGATGATCAGGTCCGCTTCCTTGGCCAACAGGTTCGCCGCCAGGCAGCCGGTTTCGCCAACACCGCCGACGTTCAGCGGATGACTGGATATCACTGCGCTCTTGCCGGCCTGGGTCTCGGCAAAAGGAATGCCGAAGCGTTCGGCAAAGGCTTGCAATGCGGCGTTGGCGCCGGCGTACTTCACCCCACCGCCACAGATGATCAGCGGCCGACGCTTGCCCTTGAGCAGGGCCAAGGCATCGCCGAGCATCGCCGCGGTGGCCGGACGGCGGTCGATGCGATGCACACGCTTGGCCAGGAAGTAATCCGGGTAGTCATAGGCTTCGGCTTGCACATCCTGAGGCAGCGCCAGGGTCACCGCACCGGTTTCAGCCGGATCGGTGAGCACGCGCATGGCGTGGATCGCGGCGCTCATCAATTGCTCGGGACGGTTGATCCGGTCCCAGTATTTGCTCACCGCCTTGAACGCATCGTTGGTGCTGATGCTCAGGTCGTGGAACTGCTCGATCTGTTGCAGCACCGGGTCCGGTTGACGGCTGGCGTAGACATCGCCGGGCAACAGCAGTAGCGGAATGCGATTGGCCGTCGCGGTGGCCGCCGCCGTCAACATGTTCGCCGCGCCGGGACCGACCGATGAGGTACAGGCGTAGATCTTCCGGCGCAGATGCTGCTTGGCGAAACCGATGGCGGCATGGGCCATGCCCTGTTCATTGCGGCCCTGATGGACCACCAGGTCGCCGCTGTCCTGTTCCAGCGCCTGGCCCAGGCCCAGCACATTGCCGTGGCCGAAAATGGTAAAGACTCCGGCGACGAGCTTGCTCTGGACGCCGTCGACCTCGACGTACTGGTTATCGAGGAATTTCACCAGGGCCTGGGCCATGGTCAGTCGTGTTGTGGACATGCTTGCACCTTGTCTGGAATGCGATCCCTGTGGGAGCGAGCCCGCTCGCGAAGCGGTGTGTCAGGCAACCTCATGTTGGATGTGAGATCGCTTTCGCGAGCAGGCTCGCTCCCACAAGGGGGCTCATCATTTTTGATAGGCGTGTCAGGCCTGGGAATTCTGCAGATGGTTCATGCTCGCCCCCAACGCCTGGCGGATATCGGCCAGTTCATGGACGCTCTCGGCGAACGGTTCGAAGGACAGGTAACCTTCATAGCCACCGGCCCGCAGCGCCTCGATCTGTGCGGCGTTGCCGAGGATGTCGGCCTTGCCTACCAACACCCGGTGGCCGTCACGGATCGTCGCCAACGGCGCCTGGGCATCTTCCACGCCGGAGATGTGCACCAGCCCGGTCAGCTCGGGGAAGAACGCCTGCTCACCCGCCAGATGGTGGTGAAAAGTGTCGTGAACCAGGCGAAACACATCCAGCCCGCCGATGGCCTTGATCGCTTCCACCGCCGTCCCCTTGCGGCGCAACGAGCATTCCTCGAACCCCAGGGGCTCGATGAAGCCGTAGATGCCGAAGGCCCGCAGGATCGGCGCCAGTTCGCTGAGCGCCGTACGCAGCCCCGTCGCGCGCTCGGCCTCGCTGCGTGGGTCGGCACGCTCATTGAGCGGGCACATGACCAGGCCCTCGGCGCCACATTCGCGTGCATAGTCGGCCAACCTCACGGCCTGGGCGCGACGCTCTTCGTTCCATACATCGAAGGGATAGAGGGCGTTGATCGACAACACCTTGATGCCCCGCTCCTCGCACAATTCACGCACGCGAGCAGGTGCCATGCCGTTCTCGATCTCGACGCCTTTGAGATCGTTGCGGATCTCGATGGCATCGGTTTTCAGGGCCAGGGCCAGATCGATGAATTCGGGCAACGCCAGGCGCGGAGCGACCATTCGGTTCAAGGCAAAACGCAGGGGCTTATTCATCTTGTTATCCCTCCAGTGTCCATACGAAACGGTTTGGGTGATCGGGCAGCAAACGGTGTTCAGAGATCCAGCAACCAACTGTGCTGTGGGTCGTTATGGAACTGCCAGACCCGCTTCGGACCGGCCATGACGTTCAGGTAATACGACTCGTACCCGTAGGGCACGCTGACCGGGTGGTAGCCCTTGGGCACCACCACCAGGTCGCCGTTCTCCACGGCCATGGCCTGGTCGATGCTGCGGTCGTCGGTGTAGACCCGTTGGAACACGAAGCCTTGGGACGGGCTGACCTGGTGATAGTAGGTTTCCTCCAGGAAACTCTGGTGCGGCAGATCGTCGGTGTCGTGCTTGTGGGGTGGATAGCTCGACGAGTGACCCGATGGCGTGCGCACTTCCACCACCAGTAACGAGTGGGCCGGTTCGCTGTCCGGCAGGATGTCGCAGACATACCGGGTGTTCGCCCCCTTGCCGCGCACGCTGCGCTTCATGCTATCGGGACGGATCAGCCGTGGGCCGTAGTCGTTCTGGCTCGAGCCCGGCGCGGCACAGACGGCGACCTGTACATCGCTCAGGGCGATCACCTGGGCCTGGCTGCCGGGTGGCAGGTAGGCGGCATAGGGCGATTTATCCTCGAACACTGACTGACGATCGCCGAGGTTGTCCCAGGCGAAGCTGCCCTGCCCCGGCGCTTCGCCCTTGAGGCTGATGCGACCGCTGAGTAGCACCAGGCACAACTCCTTGTCGCCGGCGGCCACCGGCAGGGTTTCGCCGAGGCTCAGGCGGTAGGCCGCAAACCCGACGTATTCCAGCTCACCCTGGGGCAGTTGGACCATGGTCCGGCCACCGGGCTGGTTCTTGATCAACAGACTCATGACGAACTCCTTTCCTGCAGCAAGGCGCGCAAGGTGTCGTAACCTTTTTTGGCGTAGGCATAACTCGGCGCCACGGCCGGATCCTGCTCGGCTTCCACCACCAACCAGCCCTGGTAATCGGCGGCCAGCAGGACGTCCAGCAACGCGGCGAAATCAATGTCGCCGTCCCCCGGCACGGTGAAGGTGCCGTTGACGATGCAATCCGGGAAGCTCCAGAGATGGTTGCGCGCCAGTTGCACCACCGGCTTGCGCACATCCTTGAAGTGCACATGACAGACCCGCTCGATGTGCTTGCGCAAGACCTGTAGCGGCTCGCCACCGCCCATATAGCAGTGACCCGAGTCGAACAGCAGGCCGACCTCACTGCCGGTCAGGGCCATCAGTTTGTCGATGTCCGAGGGCGATTCGACGTAGGCCCCCATGTGGTGGTGATACGCCAGGCGCACGCCCTGGGACAAGGTGAAGCGGGCCAGTTCGGTCAGCTTGTCGGCATAGGCCTGCCAGGCGTCGTCGGTGTGGAAACGCGGCCGCTCGATCAGGGGAATGCGCTGGCCCTGGATCGAGTCGGCGACTTCACCATAAACCAGCACCGTTGCGCCGTTTTGCGCCAGCAACTGGACGTGGGCGGCAATCGCGTCGATTTCCTCGGCCGCCGAGCGCCGGGCCAGGCGACTGGAGTACCAACCGGACACCAGTGCCAGGTCGTAGGGACGCAGCACATCGCCAACGCCCTTGGCGTCCTTGGGAAACTTGCCGTTGAGCTCGAACCCCTCGTAGCCGATGGCCTTGCCTTCGCTCAGCGCGGTGCTCAACGGCGTCTCACCGCCCAGGGACGGCAAGTCGTCGTTGCTCCAGGAAATCGGGTTGATGCCAATTCGAATAGCGGGCATGGCTGCACCTTTTATTGTTTTTACATAGCAATTGAAAGCTGCGCAGAACCTTGTGGGAGCGAGCCTGCTCGCGATAGCGGTCTTTCAGACGACTGATGGTCAACAGTTAGTCCGCTATCGCGAGCAGGCTCGCTCCCACATCAGGTTCAGTGTTCACATTATTCAGCTCCGGGCAGCACGCCACGCCTCGATCAACTCTACAAACGTGCCCTGCACCTGCTGGATCAGGGTTTCGTCATCGATGTCCCCCGCCAGCCAGGCCCGGCTCGGCTCTTGGAAAATCGTGCGGCCCACGGCGAATCCTCGGCAGCTGGTGCTCTGGCTGGCCTGGCGAAACCCCTCGGCCAAGGCCGCGGCCGGGGCGTTGAGCCCCAGGAGCACGACCCCGCGGCAATAGGGATCGCGCTGTTGGATCAGTGCATCGAGCTGCTTCCACTCGTCCGCAGTCTGCGCTTCGATCTTCCACCACGCCGGGTAGATGCCCAGGTTGTAGAGGCGCTTGAGCGCGCGGTACAGCACATCGGGATGCTGCGAGGGATGATCCTTCGGTGGAATGACCTCCAACAGCAATTCATGGCCGCTGACCTGGGAAGCCTTGTAGAGCCCCATCAGTTGCGCCTCCTGCTCCAAACGCAGCAGCGGTTCGTCATCGGGGTGGAACTGCACCAGGCACTTGATGATTTGCTCGCTGGGCCAGGCGATCAGGTTGCTGCCGATGGAACGCCCGTGTTCGAACGCCAGCGGCCGCGAGCCTTGCACTTCCACCGGCCGCGCGACCCACCAACCGCGCCCGGTGGCGGCGTTCAATGAATCCTGGCCAAAGCGTTGATCGGCCAGCAAGCCGACATCGGCCTCGATGCCCTGGCGCTTCAGGTCGGCTTCGACCCGTTCCACCGCCTGGACGAACAGTTGCTTGAGCTTCCCAATGCAACTCAGGTCTCGATCACCCTTTTGCGCCAGTTCCACCAGTTGCCAACGATGGTCAAAGGCAAAGATGAACAGTTGTTTCCAGTTCTTGCGCGGCACGCTGACCTGATGCAACCGCTGCAGCACGACGTCCTGGTCCGGCCGGGTGATCGGTACCGGGCTGTCGAACAGATAGTCGAGTTCAGCCCGGGTCGGCATCGCTGGCGCACAGCCGTGGCGCGACACCACCAGACCACCGCAGGCGTTGGCCAATTGGCAGCAGCGCTCATCGCTGGCGTCCTCCAGCCAGCCGGCGAGGAAGCCCGACATAAAGGCATCGCCGGCGCCCAGTACATTCAGGACTTCGACCCGGACTCCCGGATAAATCGCACCGTCCTCGAGCCGAGCCGGGATGGCGCCGTGAATCACCGTGCAACCCTGCGGGCCGAGCTTGACCACCAGGGTGGCCGCCGTCAGCGAACGGACAGTACGCAGCGCCGTCAGCAGATCTTCGCTGCCGCCGGCAATCAGGAACTCTTCTTCGGTGCCGACGATCAGGTCGAAGCGCGGCAGGATGCCTTGCACATGCTGGCTGACTTTCTGGTCGGCGACGAAACGGGTTTCCCCATCGGCCTTGCCCGTCAGGCCCCAGAGCACCGGTCGATAGTCGATGTCCAGTATGCGTTTGACGTTGTGTTTGGCGGCATGATCCAGCGCCTGGAGGCTGGCGTTGTAGACGCTTTCGGTGGAGAAATGAGTGCCGGTGATCAGGAGGGCCTTGCTCGAAGCGATGAAGGCCTCGTCAATGTCTTCGGCGCGCAGCGCCATGTCGGCGCAGTTTTCCCGGTAGAACACCAGGGGAAAGGTTTCCCGATCCTTGATACCCAGCAGCACCAGGGCGGTCAGGCGCTCAGGGTCAACCTTGATGCCGCTGACATCGCAGCCCTCGCGGGCCAGGGATTCCACCAGGAAACGGCCCATGTGGTCATCCCCCACCCGGCTCAACATCGCCGACCTGAGCCCAAGTCGAGCGGTGCCGAAAGCGATGTTGGCGGACGAGCCACCCAGGTATTTGGCGAAGCTCGACACATCTTCCAGCCGCGCCCCGACTTGCTGCGCGTACAGGTCAACGCCCAGGCGTCCCAGGCAGATCACATCCAATTGACGCCCACTGGCAAAACGAGTCTGGCCCATGCTGGCTCCTGTTATTTTTATCAGCCTGCGTTCGCTGCCGGACCGGCGCCAACGCTCTTGGTGGATGCAGACTAAAACGAGCAAGGGCCAATAATCAATAATTTTTCTATAAAAATTTTATGTGGAATATTTTTTCCAATAAACTTCCAATCAGCTGTATCAGACGCAGTGCATCGTTTCAGTCATGGATTGCGACGTTACCCATCATGATTTTCCCTGCGCCTACGCTGTAGACTGCGAACAGCCAACTTATTGTCGAGGGCCGGTCTTTCAGCGAACGGCCCTATAAGAACAAGCCAGAAGGATTATCTATGACCCGCCCCGATCTGCCGGCGCCATCCGAGAGCGCGTCCGAGGCCGCCCTCGCCAGCCCACCGATCAATGCCGAGCGTCTGTTGCAACTGATCACCGATGAATATGAAAGCTTGCCGCGCCAGCTCAAACGCATTGCCAGCTACATGAGCCAGCAAAGCGACCGGATCATGGTGGATCGCATCAGCGACATCGCCCGCGAGTGCGAAGTGCACCCGTCGGCCATCGTGCGCTTCTCCCAACGGTTCGGCTTCAGCGGGTTCAGCGAAATGCAGGCATTGTTTCGCGAGGCCTACACCCACAAGACCACACCGGTACAGAACTACCAGCAGCGTATTCGCAGCATGATCGCCAACAAGTCGCAGAAAGCCAGCGGCGGCGACCTGGCACGCGAATGCATCAACGCCACGCTGTCGGGCATCGAGCGACTGGGGCTGGAGCTGGACGACCAGGCGTTCGACAAGGCTGTCGACCTGGTGGTCAATGCCGACAACATCTATGTGGTGGGCGTGCGGCGCTCCTTCGCGGTGGCCGATTACCTGGTCTATAACCTTCAGCACACCAACAAGCGTATCCATCTGGTTTCCGGCCTGGGGGGCAGTTATCGCGAGCAGATGCGCAGTGTGCGGGCCAATGACCTGGTGATCGCCATCAGCTTCACGCCCTATGGCAAGGAAACCCAGCACTGTCTGCGCATCGCCCAGCATCACCAGGCCAAGACGCTGATCATCACCGACAGCAACCTGTCGCCCCTGGCGAAACGGGCCAACACCGTGCTGCTGGTGAACGAAGGCAGCTCCTTCGCCTTCCGCTCGCTGAGTGCCACCTTGTGCCTGTGCCAGGCGTTGTTCATTGCCGTGGCCTATCGGCTGGAACTCAAGGTTGATGAGATTCATGAACAGGTGGGGTTCGAGGATTGAGGCTCGACCTACAACCCATCCCTGTGGGAGCAAAGCTCGCTCGCGATAGTGGCAGACCAGTCAATATTGTTGCCGACTGACTTACCGCAATCGCGAGCAAGCTTTGCTCCCACAGGGTGGAGGCTTCACTGACTTGCATTCGAGCATAGGCTCGATGCCTCAGGCCAACTCCATATCCTTCGGCTCAGCCACCCTCGGCATCACCTCGAAGCGGTCCGCCAGGAACGGCGTGATATCCAACGGCAGCGGCTCGTTGTTGACCAGCCTGTCCAGCAAGACGCCGGTGATGGCCGAGGTCAGGATGCCCGTGCGGAAATGTCCGCAGGCATTGAGGTAGCCTTCCACGCCTCGCATCGGCCCCAGGATCGGCAATTCATCGGGAGAGCCCGGGCGCAGGCCAGCCCAAGTCCGCTTGAGGTTGATGTCGGCCAGTTGCGGGATGCACCGCATCGCCCCCTGCACCAGCCCCTCAATCTCTGGGTAGGTGGTGGTCACATCGAAGCCCTTGTCTTCCGTGGTGCTACCGATAAGGATTTCGCCGTTGTCTTTCTGCGCCACGTAGCAGTCGCTGGTGGTCAGGCACCCATTGAGAAGCTTCGGCATACGCTCGGTCAGCAGGATCTGCCCCTTGACCGGCTTGACCGGAATCCGCACGCCGGTGGCCTGCTCGCTCAGGTCCGCCGCCCAGGCACCGGTGGCATTGATCAGGGTCCGGCAGTTGAAGGTGCCGGCCTCGGCGGTGTTTACCCCCGTCACCCGCGTCCCGCTGCGCAACACCTCGGTAACGTGGGTATTGAAGTACAGGTCGACACCATTCTGCCGGGCACCTTCGGTGTAGGCGTCGGCCAGCCGGAACGGGCTGACCTGGTGATCGCAGAGGAATTCCAGGGCGCCCCGGGCTTCATGGCTGACGCTGGGCTCGGCCTCGCGCAGGGCGGCCTGGTCAAGCCAGCGCACCTGATCGGCCAGGTGGGGAATGCAGGCGACGATGTGCTCGGCATACAAGCGATCCTCATCGTCGTAGATCACGAACTTGAGCCCGGTTTCCTCGAATTTGATATCCATGCCATGGTTGTCCAGCAGCTCCCGGTGCAGTTGGGGGTACATCGCATTGGACTGCAAGGCAAAGTCGAAGAACGACTGCGGCAGGATATGCGGCGTGCTGGCATCCACCGCCACAGCCGCTCCCTGGGTCTGGCGCTTGCGGTTGGCCGACATCATGCGAAAGAAGATCACCCCGCACCCCAGCCCCACCGACTCGCCAATGGCCCACAGCCCGCCGGCCGAAGCGCGGGTCGCGTTGCCGGGGCGCTTGGCGTCGATCAGGGCGACCCTCAGGTGCTTGCGCTTGGACAGTTGGTAGGCACAGGAAGCGCCGATCACGCCGCCACCGGCGATGACCACATCGTAGTCCCGGGTCTCTAAATGCTTAGTCATGCCGAGCGACCTCCATGCCAACATTACGGAACGCTGAAAACGGTATCGGATCGATCGGAAAGCGTGGTCGCAGCCAGCCGACATCGGCACGCCCGGTGGCTTCGCGCAGGCGGTCGCTGCAGTACCCGACGCACATCCGTCCCTGGCAATCGCCCATGCTCACGCGGGTGCGCATCTTCAGGCTGGCCATGTCCTGCACACCCTGCTCCAGGGCCAGGTCGATGTCCGCGCGGGTGGCGTGTTCACAACGGCAGATCACCGTATCGGCCGCCGGCAGGGCGGTTTGTCCGGCACCGCGTCGGGTGTAGCGATCCACGGCGGCACGGAAACGGATGATCCGATCCAACTGTGCCTGATACTGTTTGCGGCGCTCGAGGGCGACATGGGGCTCCAGCACATTGCATTGCATCAGCACCGACAGCGCGGCAATACGCCCGCTGAGCATGGCCGCTTCACCGCCGCGAATCCCGCCCATGTCACCGGCGAGGTGGATGTGCGCCTCGCTGCTTTGCTGCCAGGCATCGGCCACCGCCCGCAGGTAGCCATCGTCGCTGAAACCATGCTCAAGGCCCATCTGCTGGCTCAACTGGGTGCGCGGTATGAAGCCGTAGCCGACCGCCAACGTCTGGGCCGGCACTTGTTCGGCGCGTGCGAGGTCGGGCTCCCAATCGCTGGAATACGGCGCGACGGTGACCATGTTCAATTCATCCTCCCCGTGGGCCTGCACCACGCCCCAACCATAGCGCACGGGTATGCGATAACGCTTGAGATAGGCCAGCATGCTCAGGCCGTCGAGAAAAAGCTGCGGCTTGTTCAGTAACGCCAGGCTTTCCTTGGCGATCCGGCCGAATGCGCAGGCTTCATAGACACCAGCCACGGCCACGCCTGCGGCATGCAGCTGACACGCCACCAGCGGCAGCAACGGACCGGTACCGGCGATCACCACCGGGCTCGGAGGCTTGACCACCCCGCTCTTGATCTGCAGTTGCAGGCCACCCAACAGCATCACCCCCGGCAGGGTCCAGCCGGGGAACGGCACGCTGCGCTCATGGCAACCGGCCGCCAGGACCAGATGGGAATAGGCAACCTCGCGCACGCGTTCATCGGCATCGAGCAGCATCAGCGCCCGCACCCCTTCGGCCCCGATGACGCGGTGGTTGAGACGGACGTCAATCAGCCCGGCGTGCTGGTCAAACTCACCATGGAGTTTTTCCAGGGCTTCGCTGTAGCGCGGTCCCAGGTAGTCGAGGCTGACGCCGTCGCGCAATGGCCCCCGATACACCACGCCGCCCAGGCGCGGCGCCTCTTCAAGCAATGTGCAGCGCAGCCCATGGGCCGCCAGTTCGATGGCGGCCGCCATGCCCGCCGGCCCACCGCCGACAATCACCGGATCGAGGTTCATGGCGCCTCCGTTTCGACGATACGGTTGGTCCGGGTTTCGATCTGCATACCGGGGCGCACCTGGGTCTGGCAGGCCCGGCGCTTGTGCCGGCCGTCGATCCTGACCAGACAGCATTGGCAGACGCCCATGCCGCAGTAGGCGCCGCTGATCTGGCCATGATCGTTGCGGGCCACCTGGCGCTGGCCCTGGGACTGGATGACGGTCAGGACGGTTTCACCCCGGGCGGCATTGACGATCCGCCCGTCCAGGTGCACCGTCATGTCAGGCCGGGTCAATGGCTGGATATCGAATTTTTGGCGTAGAAGGTCTTGAGGCTGCATGATGCGGCTCTTCCTTGATGCTTTTATTGAAGACCGGTGAGGTCTCGGCTCCTTGCAGCACACCATCACCGGTTAGCGTCGTTACCCGACGGCGACAGCGCGCCAAGGCAGGGTAACGGACGCAACATAATGGTGCGCACTCAATTCATGTTAGGGATTATTTGTGACCAAGTGTTGATCCAGGCCAGTGAAACCGCTTGGCCGTCCATGAACTTTTTTTCAGAAAGCCGACAGGTTTTCTTTGGCAGAATGCCGCGCAATGGCATCAATTTCTCAACTCGGTACCGCCCATGAACCGCATTCTGACCATCGAAGACGACGCCGTGACCGCCCGTGAAATCGTCGCCGAGCTGACCCGTAACGGCCTGAACGTCGACTGGGTCGACAACGGTCGCGAAGGCCTGGAGCGAGCGGTGAGCGGGGACTACGACCTGATTACCCTCGACCGCATGCTGCCCGAGCTCGACGGCCTGGTGATTGTCACGACCCTGCGCACCATGGGCGTGGCGACACCGATCCTGATGATCAGCGCCCTTTCCGATGTGGACGAGCGTGTCCGTGGCCTGCGGGCCGGCGGCGACGATTACCTGACCAAACCGTTCGCCACCGATGAAATGGCCGCCCGCGTCGAAGTGTTGCTACGACGCAACAATGGCACCCGGGAGCCGGAAACCATCCTGCGCGTGGCCGATCTGGAACTGGATCTGATCAGCCGTGAGGCCAGCCGCAACGGGCAACTGCTCAGCCTGCTGCCCACCGAATACAAACTGCTTGAGTTCCTGATGCGCAACAGCGGGCAGATTCTTTCGCGCATGATGATTTTCGAGGAAGTCTGGGGCTATCACTTCGACCCGGGCACCAACCTGATCGACGTCCATATCGGTCGCCTGCGCAAGAAAATCGATCCGCCGGGCCTGGAACCGCTGATTCGCACCGTGCGGGGTTCGGGCTATGTCATTGCTGAACCCTGCTAAGGGCTGGCGCTCTTCCAGCAGCCGCCTGCTGGCGCTGTACAGCGCGCTGTTCGTGCTCTGGAGCGCCATCCTGATGGGGGTGATGTACTACGAGGTTTTCGGCTACCTCGACAGCCTGGCCAAACATTCCCTGATGCAGCGCCAGCATCTGTTCGCCCGCATCCACGGCGATCAACTGGAAGACGCGCTCATGGCCAGCCTGACCCTGGACGACCGCGGCGTCGACGCCTACGGCCTGTTCGACGCCCAACTGCGACACCTGAGCGGGCCGATCCTGCGGGTCCCCGCCGACCTGCCACTGGACGGCAAGATCCACATACTCAGCGATTGTGTCGACTACGACGACCCGAGCGTACCCTCCGACAGTTGCGATGCCGTGGCGAGCCGGACCCAGGATGGGCGCTGGCTGGTGCTGGCGCGGGACAACGGCTCGCTCTTCGCGGTGACCCGCATCATCCTCCATGCGTTGTTATGGGGTGTGTCGCTGACCATTCTGCCGGGGATCGCCGGTTGGCATCTTTTGCGCCGCCGACCGCTGCAGCGCATCCGCAAACTGCAGGCCAGTGCCGAGGCCATCGTCGCCGGCGACCTGACCCATCGCCTGCCGCTGTCGAGTCGGCGGGATGAACTGGACATGCTGGCGGCAATCGTCAATGCCATGCTCGATCGCATCGAACGCCTGATGAACGAGGTCAAGGGCGTATGCGACAACATCGCCCACGATCTGCGCACGCCGCTGACCCGTTTGCGCGCCCAGCTTTATCGTATCCAGCAGCAAGCCGCGGATGGATCACCCGAGGCCTTGCAGATGGATCAGGTGATCGCCGAGACCGATACCCTGATGGCACGGTTCCGAGGCTTGCTGAGGATCTCCGAGCTGGAAGACCAGCAGCGCCGCTCGGGTTTCGTGCGCGTCGACCCGCTGCAGTTGCTACAGGAGCTGCACGACTTCTATCTGCCCCTGGCCGAGGAAGGCGAGTTGACCTTCAGCCTCGAAGTACCCGAGACCTTGCCTTTGCTCAACGGCGACCGGGCGTTGCTGTTCGAAGCAGTGTCGAACCTGTTGAGCAACTCCATCAAGTTCACCCCGGCGGGAGGCAAAGTGACTCTGCGCGGTATCGACCAGGGCGACAGCACCCGCATCGAGGTGCTCGACTCCGGCCCCGGCATTCCGGAGCCAGAGCGCAAGGCCGTGTTCCGCCGCTTCTATCGTGCCGAAGGCAGCAGCCACCATGGCGGGTTTGGCCTGGGGCTGTCGATCGTCGCGGCGATTGTCAATTTGCACGGCTTCACACTGGAGGTGGGCAACAGCGAACACGGCGGCGCGCGGCTGGCGCTCGATTGCCGGGCGACGCTGTTGTAAAGATCGAGCCCAGTCTATTTGTGGCGAGGGGATTTAGCGAAACGTCGCACCGCCCCGCTGGGGTGCGAAGCAGCCCCAAAATAGTCACGTGATCGACGAACTTAGGGGGGGCCGCTCCGCGACCCAGCGGGGATAAATCCCCTCGCCACAGAAGACTGCATTCAGTTGATTATCTACACGGGATCGTTGCGATGCCCTGGGGTGTTCTGCAGTTCATACCGCAATTCGTCGATCAGCTTCGCCAGGCTTTCTTCCGAGCGAACGCTGTCGAGGTTCAAGCCGCTCACCACCAGGTCCACCTCTCCGCTTCCGCGGTGATAAAGACGGACAGTCAAAGTACCATCACCGTTGAGGTTGCAGTCGCAGGACAGCGGCGAGAAACTTTCTTCGAGTCGGGCGCGCAGGGGGGCCAATTGGGTCATGGTCTGCCCCCTCAAAACAAGACACACAAAGGAGCGGCAAACAACGCCGAGCCCCGGGTTTCAGCAGACGTCCTGTCAATGACTCGTTGGCTTTGATCACTACACATTGTGGCGTATTCCTTGACTGTTTCGTGGGGACGCGGCACTGCTCTGACACTGCCGCACCCTCACATCCTAAGCAGCCACCTGCCCGTCAGAAACCCGAATTTGCACTAACCCATCCGGTGCATTTGCACTGGCTATCATGGTGCCTTCATGTTCCAGTCATTCCCGAACAGACCTCGCTCCCGAGCCCAGACAATGGCCTCGCTACGGCTGTGAACATCCAGTTTCGAGTACAGGGTGGCGACGTGATTTCGCACGGTGTTGGGCGCCAGTTTCAAACGTGCGGCGATTTCCTTGTCTGCCAGGCCCTGGCAAATGAGCCCCAGCACATCCCGTTCCCGGGCAGTCAACTCGGTATAGGAAGTGCTGGGCAATTGCGTGTTGATGCTCTTTACGTTGGCCAGCTTCTCGATCAATGTACGGCTGAACCAGGAAGCGTCCTTCATCACCTCCTCGATCGCCGCCACCAGCTCCAGTTGCGAGCGCTTGCGTTCGGTGATGTTCACCAGGACCAGCAGATAACAAGGCTGGTCCTGAATGACCACGGTGTCGGCCGCCACCTCGCAGTCGATCAGCTCGCCGCCCTTCTTGCGTACCTTGACGTCGACATTGGACACCGTCGTGGTCTTCTCCAGACGGGCAAACAGCGTGGCACTGGCGTCCTTGTCGAGAAAGCCGATTTCCGCCACGGTCTTGCCAAAGAGTTCTTCACTGGCGTAGCCGGTGGTCTCGAGAAAGGCGTCGTTGATTTCCAGCAACAGCTGTTCGGCGCTGCACACCAAGGTGGGCACCGGGGACAGGCGAAACGACTTGGCGAAGCGCTCCTCGCTCTGGCGCAGGGCCGTTTCGGCCTTGCGTCGCGGCTCCATGTCCATGAAGGAAAACAGCATGCAATCTTCGTCGTGCAGGTCCAGTGGCTGGCCGGCGACGATGACTTGCTTGCTCGTGCCTTCCGGCAACTTCAGCTCGGCCTGCATCTGCGGAATGGTTGCGCCCTGCCCCAGGCGCTCGATGGCCAGCTCACGTCGCTCGGCGGCCTCCAGCACGTCCAGCTCGTAGACCGAACGGCCGATCACCTGCTCGCGGCTGTAGCCGGTCATCTCCAGAAAACCCTGGTTGACCTTGATGTAGCGCAGGTCGCTGAGGCGACAGATCACCGCCGGCGCCGGATTGGCGCCGAAGGTTTTCTCGAACCGCTGTTCGGCGCTGGCCCACTCCGTGGCGTCGCTGAGAATCAGCACCAGTAACTCCGGTGCGTCGTTGCGATCGGTCAGTACCATGCTGCGGATGCGATGGACCCAGGTGCGGTCCGGATCGTCCACCGGTGTGACTTCCACCAACACATCGCTGAACTCCTCGCCACGGGCGACCCGGGCGATGGGGTAGTTGTCCGCGGTCAAGGGATGGTTGTTGCGATAACGCAAATTGAAGCGCTGGGCATACTCCCGGGCATTGGCACCCAGTTCCCCGAGGTTCTTTACCCCGTGCATGTTCAGCACGGCCTCGTTGGCCCAGGCGATGGTCTGGTCGACTTCGATCAACATCACCCCGTCCGAGAGCCCGGCGATGATTTGCAGCAATTGACGACGATTGGTCTCCGTGGTGGGGACGTCCTGGCTCATTGGGTCTCCATAGGTCAGAAGCGCATGGAGGTTACGACCGTCCGTGGTCGTCGTGCGTTCCCTTGCGAACGCTGGCGAAGCCGCCGATCAACCCGTTTAAGCCGCCATGCGCCCTTCGGCGATGGCCTGGGAGGCGGCGAGCATCGCTCGCAGCAACACCGCACAGCCGGCAGCGAGGTCGTCGGGGGCGGCGTTCTCGATTTCGTTGTGGCTGATCCCGCCTTCGCAGGGCACGAAAATCATGCCGGCCGGGCCCAACTCGGCGAGAAAAATCGCGTCATGGCCGGCACCGCTGACGATGTCCATATGGGACAGGCCCAGCCCCTGGGCAGCCCCGCGTACGGCTTCGACACAGCCCGAATCGAAATACAGCGGCGGGAAGTCGGCGGTGGGGGTCAACTCATACGTCAGGCCGTGTTGCCGGCAGGTGTCGTCGATCACTTGCTTGACCTCGGCGATCATCGAATCCAGCCGCGCCGGTTCCAGATGACGGAAATCCAGGGTCATGCGCACTTCCCCCGGAATGACGTTGCGCGAGCCCGGATAGGCTTGCAGGCAACCGACGGTGCCGCAAGCATGGGGCTGATGGCCAAGGGCGGCACGGTTGACGGCACCGACAATGATCGAGGCGCCAACCAGGGCGTCCTTGCGCAGGTGCATCGGGGTCGGACCGGCATGGGCCTCGACACCTCGCAGCGAGAGGTCGAACCACTTCTGCCCCAGTGCGCCCATGACGATGCCGATGGTCTTGTGTTCGTCTTCCAGGATCGGGCCCTGTTCGATGTGCGCCTCGAAATAGGCGCCCACCGGATGACCGGTGACCTGGCGAGGACCGGCATAGCCGATGGCATTCAGCGCTTGCCCCACGGTGATGCCTTCGGCGTCGACCTTGGCCAGGGTTTCTTCGAGGGTGAATTTCTCCGCGAACACCCCGGACCCCATCATGCACGGGGCGAAGCGCGAGCCTTCTTCGTTGGTCCACACCACCACTTCCAGCGGCGCTTCGGTTTCGATGTTCAGGTCATTGAGGGTGCGCAACACTTCCAGACCGGACAATACGCCGAAGCAACCATCGAACTTGCCGCCGGTGGGCTGGGTGTCGATGTGACTGCCGGTCATTACCGGTGGCAGGATCGGATTGCGCCCCGGACGACGGGCGAAAATATTGCCCACCGCATCGATGCTGACGGTGCAGCCAGCCGCCTCGGCCCACTGCACGAACAGGTCCCGGGCCTGGCGGTCCAGGTCGGTCAGGGCCAGCCGGCATACACCGCCCTTGACCGTGGCGCCCAATTGGGCCAGATCCATGAGCGACTGCCAGAGGCGATCGCGGTTGATGTGTTGATGGGTGGATTGCAGGACGTCGATGGCGGCGTTCATGGATATCTCCTTTTTCCAGGCATTTTTCGCTGTATTCGAAGCCGCCATCGCGAGCAGGCTCGTTCCCACAGGGGAATGCATTGCACATGTGGGAGCGAGCCTGCTCGCGATAGGGCCCTCCTCTACACGGCGGACTTGGCGACGGATGGGCTCGCACGCAAACTGCACAACCCGTAATAAATCACCCCGCCCAGCGCCGAGCCGGTGAACCAGCCGTAGCTGTAGAACCAGTTGAACGCATCACTGCCCAGGGACAGCAGCGTCAATGCCACCGGCACGCCGAAGGCGATGAAACCGTTCCAGTTCCACGCAGGGTAAACGTCGTCGCGGTACAACCCGGCCAAGTCCAGCTGTTGTTTCTTGATCAGGAAGTAATCCACCACCATGATCCCGGCAATCGGCCCCAGCAGACTCGAATACCCCAGCAGCCAATTGGAATACACCGATTCAAGGCTGACGTCGGAGACAATCCAGCCGAGTTTTTTCAGCAGTTCGTGGGCCATCAGTGCCAGCCCCACCAGCCCGGTCAGCATCACGGCCTTGGAGCGGCCGATCACCTTGGGCGCCAGGTTCTGGAAGTCATTGGTGGGCGAGACGATGTTGGCGGCGGTGTTGGTCGAGAGCGTGGCGACGATGATCAGCACCATGGCCAGCGCGACCCACAACGGGCTCTGGATATGCCCGATCAAGGTCACCGGGTCGGAGACGGTCACGCCCACCAGTTTTTCCGAAGCGGCGGTCATGACCACGCCGAGGGAGGCGAACAGGAACATGGTCAGGGGCAGGCCTATGATCTGTCCCACAATCTGGTCCTTCTGGCTCTTGGCATACCGGCTGAAATCCGGAATGTTCAATGACAGGGTCGCCCAGAAACCAACCATGGCCGTCAGCCCGGCAAGGAAGTAGCTGGTCACGCCGGCACCCTCGGGTCGCTTGGCCGGCACCGCCATGAGCTCGGTCAGGGAGACATTCGGCAAGGCCCACATCAGCAGGCCGGCCCCCACCAGCACCAACAGCGGCGCGGACAGGGTTTCCAGCCACTTGATCGATTCGGCGCCCCGCAGCACCACCCACAGGTTCATGACCCAGAACATCATGAAGCCCAGTACCTCGCCCGTGCCCCCGAGGCTTTTCCAGCCTTCGAACACCGAACCGAGAAACAGGTGGATCGCCAGCCCGCCGAACATGGTCTGGATCCCGAACCAGCCGCATGCCACCAGGGCGCGGATCAGACAAGGAACGTTGGAACCGATGACCCCGAAGGACGAGCGCAGCAATACCGGAAACGGAATGCCGTACTTGGTTCCGGCAAAGGCGTTCAGGGTCAGGGGAATCAATACGATGATGTTGGCGAACAGAATCGCCAGCAGCGCCTCGCCCACCGTCAGGCCGAAATAGGCGGTGAGTACGCCGCCAAGGGTGTAGGTCGGCACGCAGATCGCCATGCCGACCCACAGCGCAGTGATGTGCCATTTGTTCCAGGTTCTCTCATGCACTTTCGTCGGTGCGATGTCGTGGTTGTAACGGGGGCTCTCGAGTACGTCGCTGCCGGCTTCAAGCTCGAACAACCCATCGCGCTCGGTCACAGTTGATCTGGTCATGTCCGCTCCACTGTTTTCATTATTTTTGCTCATCGACAGGGCGATGGCCGGAGTACTTGCATGTAAAGCACGCTGGCGACCGACGACCCTGCTTGGCAACGCAGACACTCAATTACCGTGCCGAATAACGCGCCGAGTTGACCGGTCGATCGATATAAGCGTTACAACCCTCTGATTCCTGGAAATAAAACAGCCATTCAAGGCCCTGCTGCTTTGCGCTGTTACCGTCTTCAGGCTAGATGACGTGCGCATTCTGTCGAGCCCGGGATTCAAAGTGGTGCATCCCGAATGAATGCGACGTGTCTAGGCCGCACGTCCACTGCTTTCAAGCCGCTGATTTACCATGACAAATCTCGCTCAAATAAGAATCCTGTCAAGTGCGTCAAAATTGTGAGCCCCCTCATCATTTTGGTGATCTGAATAATTACCTCTTAAATATCAACAAGTTGAATTCACAAGTAACTTGTTAAAAATAATCTTGATCATTTCAATAACTCCAGCTAGCGTCTAATCCTGACAGCAATGACAGGATCAACAACCTGCATGACTGCGTCACTGTCCAATCGTGATCTATAAAACATAAAGAACCGACATCAGTCGGTCATTGCCTGCGAGGAACTCGGAATGTCTCTGTTGATCCGTGGCGCCACCGTTATTACCCATGATGAAAGTTACCGCGCCGATGTGTTCTGTGCCGACGGCCTGATCAAGGCCATCGGCGAAAACCTGGAGGTTCCGGCCGCGGTCGAAGTGCTCGATGGCAGCGGTCAATACCTGATGCCCGGCGGCATCGATCCCCATACCCATATGCAGTTGCCATTCATGGGCACGGTCGCCAGCGAAGACTTCTTCAGCGGCACCGCAGCAGGCTTGGCCGGCGGGACCACCTCGATCATCGACTTCGTGATCCCCAATCCCCAGCAGTCGCTGATGGAAGCCTTTCATCAATGGCGCGGCTGGGCCGAGAAAAGCGCCAGCGACTACGGTTTTCACGTCGCAATCACCTGGTGGAGCGAGCAGGTCCGTGAAGAAATGGCCGAGCTGGTCAATCACCACGGCGTGAACAGTTTCAAGCATTTCATGGCCTACAAGAACGCGATCATGGCCGCCGACGACACCCTGGTGGCGAGTTTCGAACGGTGCCTGGAACTGGGCGCGGTGCCCACGGTGCACGCCGAGAACGGCGAGTTGGTCTACCACCTGCAGCGCAAGCTGTTGGCCCAGGGCATCACCGGGCCCGAAGCGCACCCGCTGTCACGGCCTTCGCAGGTGGAAGGCGAAGCCGCGAGCCGGGCCATCCGCATTGCCGAGACGCTGGGCACGCCGCTGTACCTGGTACACGTTTCCACCCGGGAAGCGCTGGACGAAATCACCTATGCCCGCAGCAAAGGCCAACCGGTCTACGGTGAAGTGCTGGCCGGACACCTGTTGCTGGACGACAGTGTCTATCGCCACCCCGACTGGCAGACCGCAGCCGGTTACGTGATGAGTCCGCCCTTCCGTCCCCGCGGACATCAGGAAGCGCTGTGGCACGGCTTGCAATCGGGCAATCTGCACACCACCGCCACCGACCATTGCTGTTTCTGCGCCGAACAGAAAGCCACCGGCCGCGACGACTTCAGCAAGATCCCCAACGGCACCGCCGGCATCGAAGACCGCATGGCCGTGCTCTGGGACGAAGGGGTCAACAGCGGCAAATTGTCGATGCAGGATTTCGTCGCACTGACCTCCACCAACACCGCGAAGATCTTCAATCTCTACCCGCGCAAAGGGGCAATCCGCGTCGGTGCCGACGCCGACCTGGTGCTCTGGGATCCCCAAGGCAGCCGCACGATTTCGGCCAAGACCCACCATCAGCAAGTGGATTTCAACATCTTCGAAGGCAAGACCGTGCGCGGCGTGCCCAGCCACACCATCAGCCAGGGTCGGCTGGTATGGGCCAACGGTGACCTGCGGGCCGAGCGCGGTGCCGGGCGCTACATCGAACGACCGGCGTATCCGGCGGTGTTCGACTTGCTGAGCAAGCGGGCTGAGTTGCAAAGGCCCACTGCGGTGAAACGCTGAAATCGAGGCCTTCGGCCGATCGCGAGCGGGCTCGCTACCACAGGGGCCGCATTTCCAATGTGGGAGCGAGCCTGCTCGCGATGAGGCCAGCGCAGCACCCAGAAAAACACTGCCCACCAGAGGCAGCACCTCCAACACCGTGAGGCCCATTCCATGATCCAGCCCTTGAGCCACCTTCCCCATTCCCAGGAAGACCCGACCACCCTCGCCGCCCGCTTCAGCGATCTGGCGCCACCGCTCAACGCCAGGCAAGCCCACCTGGAAGCGTCGCGGTGCCTGTACTGCTACGACGCTCCGTGCGTGAACGCTTGCCCGAGCGAGATCGATATTCCTTCGTTCATTCGCAACATCCACCAGGACAATGTCCAGGGCGCGGCTCAGAAGATTCTCTCGGCCAACATCCTCGGCGGCAGTTGCGCCCGGGTCTGCCCTACGGAGATCCTTTGCGAGCAAGCCTGCGTGCGCAACAACAGCCACGAATGCGCCCCGGTGTTGATCGGCCTGTTGCAGCGCTACGCCGTGGACAATGCCCACTTCAGCGAACACCCGTTCAAACGGGCCGCCACCACGGGCAAGCGCATCGCCGTGGTCGGTGCCGGTCCGGCAGGCTTGTCCTGCGCTCACCGCAGTGCGATGCACGGTCATGACGTGGTGATTTTCGAAGCCAGGGACAAGGCCGGCGGTCTCAATGAGTACGGGATCGCCAAGTACAAACTGGTGGACGACTACGCCCAGCGCGAATTGAACTTCCTGCTGGAGATCGGCGGCATCGAAATCCGCCACGGTCAGAAACTGGGCGAGAACCTCAGCCTGAGCGAACTGCACCAACAGTTCGACGCGGTGTTCCTCGGCCTCGGCCTGGCCGCCAGCAAACAACTGGGCCTGAGCGACGAACAAGCGCCGGGGCTGCTGGCCGCCACTGACTACATCCGCGAGCTGCGCCAGACCGACGACCTCAGTCAATTGCCGCTGGCCGACCGTTGCATCGTGCTCGGAGCCGGCAACACCGCTATCGACATGGCCGTGCAGATGGCCCGCCTCGGTGCCCGGGACGTCAGCCTGGTTTACCGTCGCGGGCTTGAGGACATGGGCGCAACCGGGCACGAACAGGACATCGCCAAGGCCAATCAGGTCCGCCTGCTGACCTGGGCCCAACCGCAACAGGTGCTGCTCGACGACGCTGGGCACGTGCGGGGCATGCGCTTCTCCCGCACCCACCTGGAGAATGGCCGACTGGTCATCGATGCCGACACGTTCGACCTGCCCGCCGACGGCATTTTCAAAGCCATCGGCCAGGCTTTCGACGAGGACGCACTGGTAGACCCGCTGGCCCGGGAACTCAAGCGCCAGGACGGGCGGATCCTGGTGGACGAACACCTGCGCACCAGTATCCCCGGCGTGTATGCCGGCGGCGACTGCACCAGCCTGGACCAGGACCTCACCGTACAGGCGGTGCAGCACGGCAAGCTCGCCGCCGAGGCGATCAATGCCCAACTCATGCTCAACGTGGAGGCTGCGTAAATGGCCGATCTGTCGATTGTCTTCGCCGGCATCAAAGCCCCCAACCCGTTCTGGCTGGCCTCCGCGCCGCCCACTGACAAGGCCTACAACGTGGTGCGCGCCTTCGAGGCCGGCTGGGGTGGCGTGGTCTGGAAAACCCTGGGAGAAGACCCGGCGGCGGTGAACGTGTCGTCGCGCTACTCGGCCCACTTCGGCGCGAATCGCGAGGTGTTGGGCATCAATAACATCGAGCTGATCACCGACCGCTCCCTGGAGATCAACCTGCGGGAAATCACCCAGGTGAAGAAGGACTGGCCAGACCGGGCCTTGATCGTGTCGCTGATGGTGCCCTGTGTCGAAGAGTCCTGGAAACACATTCTGCCGCTGGTGGAAGCCACCGGCGCCGACGGTATCGAGCTGAACTTCGGTTGCCCCCACGGCATGCCGGAACGGGGCATGGGGGCGGCGGTCGGCCAGGTGCCGGAGTACGTCGAGCAGGTGACCCGCTGGTGCAAGACCTATTGCTCGCTGCCGGTGATCGTCAAACTCACGCCAAACATCACCGACATCCGCGTCGCCGCCCGGGCGGCCCATCGCGGTGGCGCGGACGCGGTGTCGCTGATCAATACCATCAACTCCATCACCAGCGTCGACCTGGAGCGGATGGTCGCGCTGCCCACCGTCGGCAGCCAGAGCACCCATGGCGGTTACTGCGGCTCGGCGGTCAAGCCGATCGCACTGAACATGGTGGCGGAAATCGCCCGTGATCCGCAGACCCACGGCTTGCCCATCTGCGGCATCGGCGGCATCGGCAGTTGGCGCGACGCCGCGGAATTCATCGCCCTGGGCAGCGGCGCGGTGCAAGTGTGCACGGCGGCGATGCTGCACGGTTTTCGCATCGTCGAGGAGATGAAGGACGGCCTGTCACGTTGGATGGACAGCCAGGGGCACGCCAACCTTCAGGCGTTCTCCGGTCGCGCAGTGGGCAACACCACCGATTGGAAGTACCTGGACATCAACTACCAGGTCATCGCGAAAATCGACCAGGAGGCCTGCATCGGTTGTGGTCGCTGCCACATCGCCTGTGAAGACACCTCACACCAGGCCATCGCCAGCCACAAGCAAACTGATGGAACGCGCAAATATGAAGTGATCGATGAAGAGTGCGTAGGCTGCAACCTGTGTCAGATTACCTGCCCGGTGCAGGATTGCATCGAGATGGTCCCGGTGGAAACGGGCAAGCCGTTTCTGGATTGGGACCATGATCCGCGTAATCCCTATCATGTAGCCGTTTGAGAGCTGCGGTGCCTGGACTGGCGCCATCGCGAGCAGGCTCGCTCCCACAGAGGATCGCATTTCCAATGTGGGAGCGAGCCTGCTCGCGATAGCGCCGTCAGCCCCGACACAACACTAAGGCTCCAACCCGATCCCCCGCAAAATCACCCCGGTCACCGTCTGCACCGCCCGCTCGAACTGCATGTCCGACAACGGCTGGTGATCGTTGAGGATGTTGATCTGATGGTCGAAGTCGGCGTAGTGCTGGGTCGAAGCCCAGATCATGTAAAGCAGGCTCGACGGCTCCACCGGCAGGATGCGTTTGTCCTCCACCCACTGGCGAATTTTCGCTTCCTTCATCTTGGCCCATTCATAAAGACTGGCGTCCAGCGCCTGCCCCAGCGTGGGCGCGCCATGGATCACTTCGTTGGCCCAGACCTTCGAACCATAGGGCCGGCTGCGGGAATGGTTCATCTTGGCGCGGATATAACTGCTGAGCACCACCCGCGGATCGTCGAACATTTCGAAGCACAAGGCGTCCTGCTTCCAGACTTCCAGCAGATCGAACAGCACGGCGCTGTAGAGCTCGGTCTTGGTGCTGAAGTAGTAATGCAGGTTGGAACGGGGCAACTGCACTTCAGCCGCGATGTCGGCCATGGCAGTGCTGCCGAAACCTTTCTCGGCAAAGACCTTCTCGGCGGCCAGAAGGATTTTCTCGACGTTACTGCGACGAATCTCGATCTTGTGATTGCCCATGAGGGCTCCCTGGCAACAGCGATGCCCAAGACTAGCATTCCTCCACTGTCGAAAATACCGGGATTGCCTGTGGGAGTCGCTCCTTGTGGCGAGGGGATTTATCCCCGCTGGGCTGCGAAGCAGCCCTAATTACAGACACCTGGATGTATCTGACCTATTGTGCGAGTACCCAGGGGCTGCTCCGCAGCCCCAGCGGGGATAAATCCCCTCGCCACAAAAACTGAGGTGCTTCGAGGGAACCATTCGACCAATGTCTTAGACCAGTCATCGCATAACTTTCAGGCAAGGCGGCTACCTGCATCGAACCACTGCCAAGGCCGCGTTCTGCACTCCCCTCTGCTGAAACCGTCGATCCAGGCGACTTTCAAGCATCGCTCAATTGGATAATTCCGATCATGGCCAGTTGACAATGCGCAACGGCCCACAAATAATCGACGCCATGTTGTACGACGACGTATGACAAAAATAAAAACAACAAAAGTAGGAAGCCATCATCGTGAGCACACGTGTCCGTTTTTCGCCCGACAACCGTCCAACCCGCCGTACCCTTCTCCATTCCAGCCCCGCGATGCTCCTGCTCGGTTGCAGTGGTCTGGCCGCGTTCCTGCCAACCGCCGTCCACGCCGAAGGTTTCGTCGACGACGCCAAGGCCACGTTGACCCTGCGCAATGCCTACTTCAACCGCAACTTCATCAACTCGAACAACGCCCAGGGCAAGGCCGAGGAATGGACCCAGAACTTCATCCTCGACGCCAAGTCCGGTTTCACCCAGGGCCCGGTGGGGTTCGGCATGGACGTGCTGGGTCTGTACTCGATCAAGCTCGATGGCGGCAAAGGCACCGCCGGCACCCAGTTGCTGCCGGTCCACGATGACGGCCGCCCGGCCGATGACTTCGGTCGCCTGGGAGTCGCCCTCAAGGCCAAGGTGTCGAAGACCGAACTGAAGGTCGGCGAATGGATGCCGG